>SCVO01000028.1 GCA_004322465.1 Candidatus Nitrosotenuis sp. | reverse complement strand
TGACCTTTTTGCCATCTGCTGTCGAGACATAGCCTGATGGGACAAGCAATCCGTCATCGATTAACGAGTTTATTTTCCTATATCCAGAAGTCTGTGCAATGTCACATTTTTCGATTATTTGGGATATTATTAGTGCCTCGTGGCTCAGGGTGCTCAAAATCTTCTTCTTGTCGTCATCCCCAAATGACTCTAGAATTATCTTGGTTAGTATCGGGTTGTCGATTGTAACCCAATTGCCGTTACTTGATGTTTTGACATTGCAGATGCTCTCAAGAAATCGCTGCTCCAGTCCATCTGCCCCAGCACCAAAGAACTCCCTCAAAACTGCATCTAATTTCTGGAACTGCTCTATTGATTCAGTCAGCGTCATGCCGTATTTGTCAAAAAGTCTGCTCTCGATTTTTTCAACAGTTTTATCGCCAAGATTTTCGCGAATGATTTCGTCCAGGTATTTTGATAATAGCTTATCAAGCCCAGCCACGCCTAGTGGGGGTATTCATACTATATTATTATTTCCAACCGTGGGCACAACAGTTTAATACAATTTTGTTATTTCCAAAAGTGGGAATGAGCCTTTATGTCTTGGTTGGCGACGACCGTAAATCTTCAATAAATGAGATGTGTGTCTCATGCCAGAAAGTCACTCCTGCTGTCTCTAATCAAACGAATCTTGTAGAACTGATGTTAGAAACTGACACTAACAATGCGATGAACCATGGATGGCAAACCGCGACCTTCGTATCTGTGGGATTAAAGTACTTGGAAGGATCTGCATGTGCCCTGTCGACGATTATTTGAAAATGATAACTGCCATAGTAATAGATGATGATGTTGACACCGTGGATGTTTTTTGTGATTACCTGCAGCTTGTAGATGTAAGCGTGTTGGGTAGGGGGCATAACGGAAAGGCGGCTGTGGAATTATACAAACAATATGCCCCAAATGTAGTGTTTTTGGATCTAATGATGCCTGAATATGATGGGTTTTATGCGCTAGAGCATATTCGAAAAATAAATCCTGCAGCTAAAGTTGTTGTTGTAACTGCAGACCTCAGGGGAGACACCGCGCATCGACTTGATATTTTGAAACCAACTGAGGTCTTCATAAAACCGTACGACATTAACAAGATTTCAGATCTGTTGAAGAAGATCTAATTATTGCATAATTTTTTCGATTTTGCTTAATGCTGTCTCGATTCTTGTGATTTCAGGAGTTATTTTTTTATCGTCAGACTGATGTTTTATTATTTTTAGTGCGGTGCTTATGACAAACAAAGGATCACGCAATTCTGTGAGTTTTTTTGATTCAACATGGGCCAATTTGATCTGCTTTTCATCTATTTCGTATAAAAGACTGTTCTGCCAAAACTGGAAATAAGACCATCGCACAACTGTGACTCTGCTTGCAACCCTGCCGCAAAAAACACAAACTGGCTGAATATTTGTATGATATTTGACAAAAATCTTGAATAATTCTTTAATTATATTTGATATTTGTTATTATATTAAACAAATTTTCATTATTTTTACGATCCTCATTAAATATGATAAATGTGTATAGTATGCAATTCGAAAAAGGTAAGAGAACGATGTGTCCAAACATCTCTTAACTAGTTACGAGTATACCTCGTAATTCTCTTGCGTCTTGACACTGTGGTGTCATTTCGAATCCTAGTTAAGGACTTGGACACTCCCTATCTCGTTTTTTCTTTTTT
>SCVO01000027.1 GCA_004322465.1 Candidatus Nitrosotenuis sp. | reverse complement strand
ATTTCGCTGCGGGAGTTGCCAAGCCCGGCCAACGGCGCTAGCTTGAGGGGCTAGTATCTTAGGATTTCGTGGGTTCAAATCCCACTTCCCGCATCCTCTTAATTATTTTTTAATTTTCTTTATCGTGTCGATCAGCTCTTGCCGCCTTATTTCTTCGGTGAGCGCAGTCCGTGTTTCTTCGACTAAGATCCTATCCACGTCGAGCTTTCGTCTTGCCTCCTTTACCACTTTATCAAATGACGCAAAGGGATACAATTGCAAGTAAAGATCCTCCATCAAATCAAATGTATCTTTTGCTTTTTCGAGTTGTCCTGTTCTGATTCTATCGTAAATGTTTCGCCTCAACTCTCCAACGCAATCGAGCAATCCCAAAACATATGACTCGTCCTTTACCTTGAGTGACTCAAAGGTGGGAACTGGCTTGTTTTGTATGATTGCTAAAAATGCCGATGCTTCGACAAACTCCTGCTCTGACGGTATTAGGTATCGGTACAGGCCTTGATCAATTTCTCGTCGAAACTTTTCCAGCAGTTTCTTTGCGCTTTGAATTTTTGCAGCTGCGCTCTTTGTATCGTTTCTGTGAATGCTGATGATTGATTCGCTGCACAAAGTTATGATCTGGCGTGTATTTTTTATGAGATCCTCCCTGTTTTCCTGAGTTTTTTCCAAAGATTTTGAAATCTTTGACAAGGAAGTTTTTGCATCTTTTAGCGACATGGAGTAATCAAATTGGAACTTGCATAAAGTCGTTTTCCAGATTGCTTTATTTTACCTGTTCAAAATCAACCCATCATGGAAATCACTGTAAAGCAGATGTATCAGATTGAAGAAAATGGCCACCAGATGGGATTTCCACGCCAGCTCATGATGGAAAACGCGGGTGCGTCACTGGTAAGAGAGCTTGTTGACAAATTTGGAAACCTGTCTTCAAAAAAGGTGCTCATCTTTGCAGGACTTGGAAATAATGGGGGCGACGCGCTGGTTGCTGCAAGACACCTGGCAGGGCATGATAGTGTGGTGACGGTAGTTCTGCTTGGCGACCCAAAAGACATCAAGACGACAGAATGCAAAACAAACTGGCAAATTCTCAAAAAAATGAAATCAGTAAAACTAACGCAGGCTCTAAATGACGTGCGTGACTTTAAACCCGACATCATAATTGACGGAATTCTAGGAACGGGCATATCTGGTCAAATCAGAGAGCCGCAGGCATCGGCAATCGATGTAATAAACAAAACAAAGGCATTCAAGGTGGCAGTGGATGTCCCAACCGGGCTTGATCCCGATACCGGCTTGACTGCTGACAGGTACGTTACGGCAGACATGACTGTGACCTTTCACAAAATGAAAAGGGGAATACCAAAGGGCGCAGACATCTGTGGAAAGATATTCGTTGAAAAAATCGGCATTCCTCCGGAAGCAGAGATCGGTGTCCTATGATCGTGCACCAGCTCCAAGTTGGAAACATGCAGAATTTTACCTATGTCCTAGAAGACGAGGAAACAAGTGAGGCAATAGTACTCGATCCGTCGTGGGATCTAGACGAAGTAAAGCGAATCATTGAAAAAAATAATCTCAAAATAAAATACATTGTGAACACGCATCATCACTTTGACCACACATTGGGCAACGAATCCATGGCAAAGGAGACGGGCGCAAAAATTATCCAGTATTCAACATCGACCCTAAAGCACGACATATCGGTGTCGGACGGTGAGAAAATAAAATTTGGAAACTCGGAGCTGGACATTCTCTACACTCCTGGGCATTCTAAAGACAGCATGTGCCTTGTGGGCGATGGAAAAATCTTTTCAGGTGACACGTTGTTTGTTGGCACTTGTGGGCGCGTGGACTTGCCTGGCGGAGACGCAAGGGATCTGTACCGCAGCCTAGTTGGCACCCTAAGAAAATTGGACGATGGCCTGATCATGTATCCTGGACATAACTATGGAACTACGCCGACTTCAACAATGGGTGAGCAAAAAAGGATGAACCTTGTAATGCAGCCAAGAACAGAGCAGGAATTTTTGGAAATGATGGGAATAGGTTAGTTGTCAAAAGACATCGAAGTTTTCGGTAATCAATCTCGTGGACAGGAATTCCTAGCTGGACTTGAGCAAAAACAATTCATGTTCTCACTGGTCATATCGTATACTGACACATGCACAATTCCTGGGATAACCATTGCCGGAAAGAACCCAGAACTCTTGGCGTACACCCCGCCGGCAGATGCGGAATTTCTCAATTTCGGATACTGTAGGTGCATCGACGCAATCCCAATGAGCCCTGATGGCAAGCCCACGCCAGGACTGCTTACGAAAACAGCCCTGGAAGCAGCAAGCATACCAAACATCATAATAAACGCAGGAAGCAAGATTGCGCCAAAATTGCCATACTTTGAAACCGGACTGGACTATGGCAGAAACATTGCGGTGGAACCTGCAATGCCGCTTGATTCTGTTACGCAGGCAGTGGAATACGGCAGAATGATTGGCAGGACTTTGGGCTCATCTACTGACTGCCTTGTGATTGGCGAGACAATTCCTGGGGGTACTACCACTGCCCAGGCGGTGCTGACCGGGCTTGGAATCCGAGCCAAAGTAAGCTCATCCATGCCGGAAAACCCCGCACTGCTAAAAAACAAAATTGCAAGCGATGCGCTGGCGAAAATCAAATCTACAAACCCCTTTGACGTTGTCGCCGCAGTCGGAGATCCAATGATTCCAACTGTTGCCGGAATGCTCAGCACTGCGTCTTCCATAACTAAGGTAATCCTTGCTGGCGGTACACAAATGGCAGCAGTCCTTGCTTTCTCAAAAATAACGGGATACGAGAAAAAAAATGTGGCGATAGGAACTACCTCTTATGTGGTTGATGACAAAACAGCAAACCTTGTCGATACCATAAAGCAAATTGATGACATTCCGGTGCTGTCTGCAAGACTTGCCCTGAAGGATTCCAAAATAGACGGACTGCGGGCATTTGCAGATGGTTTTGTAAAGGAGGGAGTAGGTGCGGGTGGAGCATCGATTGCCGCAATGCTAAAAATTGGAATTGACTCAAAACACCTGCTGGAATTATCCGAAACGGAATATCAAAATATTATTTTACAGTCACAGACTTAGCCAAATTTCTAGGATAGTCAGGGTCTGTATTTTTCTCAATTGCGGCATAATACGCAAGTAACTGTATTGGAATGATTTCAATTAATGGGTACAGCGCCTCATCTATCGTAGGAATCTCAATCCAGTGATCATACACATCGCTTGGCTTGTCGGATATTCCGATTATTTTTGCCCCCCTTGCCTTGATTTCCCGTGCGCTAGTAAGCGTGTCTGCATAAGTAAAGTCGCTTGGATTTATTATTATGACGTAGACGCTCGAGTCCATCAGTGCCAGGGGTCCATGCTTTAGCTCGCCACCAGGTATTCCCTCTGCGTGAATGTATGTGAGTTCCTTTAGCTTTAGTGCGGATTCTGCGGCAATTGGATAGTGTACTCCTCTTCCCAAAATGTAAATGTCGGAAACCTCCTTTAGATCCCTTGCTATTTCCTTGATCTTAGAGTGGTCCTCAAGCGTTTTTGCGATGGACTCTGAAATTTTCTTATTGTCAAACTTGATGCAGCCGTCACAAAGCTTTTCAGTTATCTTGTAGATTATGCCTAGCTGTGCAGTGAAGCTCTTTGTTGCCGCAACTCCGATTTCTGGCCCGCAATTCATGCCTATGACAAGCGATGATTCCTGCGCCAAAGAAGACGTGAGCGTGTTTACTATTGCAAGTATCTTTGAGTTGGACTTTTTCGCAATGCTAACTGCCTCTAAGACGTCGGCACTTTCGCCGCTTTGTGAAATTGCGACAAGAATGGAGTTTGGCTCTATTGCGTCTGGTGAGAAAGATACCTCGCTTGATATTATCGGCTCTGCCTTTATCTTTGCATATTTCTGCCAAAGATACTTTGCTACAAGTGCTGCGTTGTAGCTCGTACCACTTCCGGTGATGTAGATGTTTCTTGCGTGCTTTAGATAGTCTGTTACGGAGTCAATTGCAGTTTTTGATTTTTCGCCTGCCTGAATCACCGTTTCTGGCTGCTCAGATATTTCTTTTAATGTAAAATGCGCATAATCGCCCTTGTACACATCTGCAAACTCCTTTGATACTTTGGTAACCTGGTGCTTTACTGGAACTCCCTCAAAATTAAAAATCTGAATGCCGATACGATCAAGTATTACCATCTCCCCATTGTCAAGATATATCGCGTCATCCGTTTTTTCTATGAATCCCAATACATCGCTTGACATGAAATAACCCGTTTTCCCAATTCCAATTATGAGTGGCTCGTGATACCTTGCCGCAGTCAACGATCCGTTTTGAAACATTGCGACAAACGCATAGTGGCCCTTTAGCTGTGAGACTGTGCGCATCATGGCGCTTTTGACGTCGCGGGTCTCATCAAAATTAAACTGCAACAGGTTTGCAATTACCTCGCTATCTGTCTGGCTTTTGAAGTTATATCCACGTTTTTCAAGATCTGACTTTAGCTCGCTGTAATTGTCGATAATTCCGTTGTGCACTATGGCGATTTTACCGGAGCTGCTCGGGTGCGGGTGTGCGTTGGTATCGGTTACGTTTCCATGGGTTGCCCACCTGGTATGTCCGATTCCCACGTTTCCAAGCATCGCATCTAGGTGCAGTGAGTTGTTTACCTCGGATACCTTTCCGACTCCCTTTTTTACGCTTATTTCGTTGTCAGTCTCGGTGGCAACGCCCACGCTGTCATATCCGCGGTATTCCATTCTTTTTAGGCCTTTTACAAGAATTGGTGCTGCTGAGCTGTCCCCATAGTAGCCGATTATAGAACACATTTTCTTCTCTCAATTAACTAATCAGGTATTTAGAGATAAGCTTAGTTAGGATTCGGACTCTTGCGTGACTGGCTCTGGTGCTGCCTCTGCCGGCTTGGCCTGCAAGAGGTTTTTCAATGTTGATTTAGGAGCCAAATGGATCTCTTGCTCTTCGTTGACGCTGACAATGTATGATGGGACGTCGATGATTCGATCCTCGATCATTATGTGACCGTGGGTTATTGCTTGTCTTGCCTGGTATGGTGTCTTGAAGGAAAATTTCTTTTGGACAAGTGTCTGAAGTCTGCGCGCAAGCAAGTCGTTGACATTTAAGTTTAGCACGTCATCTAGGGTTGCATTTTCTTTTACCAGTCCAATTCTAACTAGCGAGTGCATCAGAATTGGCTCCTTTAGCTCTCTGACTTCTTGTCTTAGTGCTAATAGTGATCTTGCCTGGTGTCTTACTCTGGATAGCTCGGTTCTGGACTTCCACAGCTCTCGCTTGTTTTTCAAACCATAGGTTCCCAAAGTATTGAGATCTTCCATCATGAAATCATAATTCAATGGACGCTTTGGTTTTCGCCAGATTCTGCTTGGATACCGAGGATCTCCCATTCAGTCCACCTATTTCTTTGCCTTCGCATCGGCTGGTGCCTTTGCTGGGGCTGCTCCCTTTGCTGGTGCGGATGTCTTTGCAGGAGCTGCTGCCGCTGCTGGTGCTGCACCTGCTGCAGGAGCTGCTGCCGCTGCTGGTGCACCAGCTGCTGGTGCTGCGCCGGCTGGCAATACTTTGCCACCCTTCTTTACTCCAACTGAAGCGCCCTTGCGTCCTGTGGTTCTGGTTCTTTGACCTCTAACCTTCAGTCCGTACATGTGACGAAATCCTCTCCAGCTGTTTGCGCCTTTCTCTCGCTCGATGTCGTTTCTTACTGTAAAATCAATATCTGATGTAATTAGATGAAACGTCTTTCCGGTTTCTACGTCCTTTCTTCTGTTTAGCAACCAACTTGGAAAATTCATTGTTGTTGGATCTTTTAGTGCCTTCTCGATTGTCTCAACTTGAGACTCGGTAAGAAAGCCAATGTTGCTATTAGGATTCAAATTTAAAGCACCGATAAGGGCATGTGCAAATGCCTGGCCTACTCCCTTTATCTGGCCCAGCCCAACTGAGATCTTTTTGTCCCCTGGGATGTCTTTGCCGACAATTCTAACAATGTGCCTATAATCTTGTGCTGACAAGTATTGAAAAATCAAATCTACCCCGATAAAAACCCTGCTCAAGGGATTTGCAATAAATCTGGCCCTGAACGATTCAGTAATAATATAAGCTGTGAGTGTACTAAAACTAGCAATTTGTCTGACATAAAACAACTTGTTCAGAAAAGCTACGATTCCGAGCCTACGTATTATCAAATCAAAGCAGGACTGCCGGAAAACCATTCCGAAATAAAAACAATAGGCGATCTCCTGGATGTCAACTACAAAATTGTTGAGGCAAAAGAGCAGCTCAGGCAAAACCTGATCTCAATGATGAAGTCTGGCACTCAAAAATATCCCAAAATACTTGGATACGACGACGATGTGATTCCATCCCTTGATCGGGCGATACTCTCATGTCATGATATTTTTCTAATTGGCCAAATAGGGCAGGCAAAAACAAAACTGGTTGAGACGATAGCGACAAATCTTCTCTCCCCGATGCCTGTAATCGAAGGCAGCATAACAAACGACTGTCCGATGGACCTGCCGCAGAATGAACTGGCATCACTCCTTGAGGGGCATGAAATAGACAAGACGCTGCCGAAATTCTACATAAGTCCTGAAAGTGCAGAGCAAATACTTGACAGCAAACTTGATACCAAAATCAGGTGGGTGGACGGATACCAAAGATACAAGTATGTTTTGGCAACACCTGACATTTCTGTAAAAGATCTGGTTGGCTATATCGATGCAGTCAAGGTTGCAAAAAAGGGAGTTGAAATGTTTAGAATAGACTCGTATTCCCCGGGGCAGCTCTTGCAGGCAAAGCACGGGATATTTTGCATTGATGAGCTTCCGGTGCTGGATCCAAGAAAGCAGGTGACGCTGCTGTCTGTTTTGCAGGAGGGGCGATACACGACAGGATCATACCCTGTCATGTTTGAGCCAAAAACCGTTTTCTTTGCAACTGCAAACCCCATCGACTATACGCATTCCGGAAAAGTAATCGAGCCGCTATACGACAGACTCAAGAGCCACATCCACACCCATTACCCGAGAACCTTGGAAGACGAAATGTCAATCATCGTGCAGGAGGCAAAAACCTCGAGGTGTGTAATTCCAGTTTTTGTGCTAAAGACGCTTGCAAGGCTTGTCCAAAAGGCCAGAGGCCATCCTGAGATAAACCAGGCCAAGGGAGTGAGTGTAAGGTTTGGAATCCACGGACTGGAGCTGCTAGTCGGCGAGTCTGAGCGAGTGCGGGCAATACCGAATCAAACCGTGGCAATTCCCAGACACTCTGACATGTACTGCCTGAACCAAATTGCAAAGTTTGAGCTGTCCGAAATGGATGACACTGTCGAGAACCGGTCCAGAATATTTGAGGAGTTGCTTGTCGATTCCATCAGGGATACATCGCTTGAATACCTGCAGGGGGTTGATCCAAGCGTTCTGGAATCAATAAAGCAGGAATTCGCCCAGAAAACGCTCCAGGTATCGCAAAAAATCAACTGGAATGACGGGCAGATGTCGTACAAAAACCAAATGCGGCACTTTGGCATGCTAAGCAATCTCTTGGACTCAAAACTGGAACAAGTCCGGGACGAGCAAAAAAATCTGGCTCAAAGACTGTCCGCATCGCACATAGAAAACGAGAACATCGTTTTGGATGACTCTGATGAGCTAAAGTCTGCAATTCTCGAAGTAATCCTTGACGGCATGTGTTTTACCACGCCGAAGATAATAGACAAAAAAGAATCCGGATATGCAGTTGCGTAACATAGTTAATTTCGTGTATTATTCCACAAACGAGGAGAAAAACGGAAAACCCTCCCAAAAGCCAAGCGATGCTGACCAAAAAACACTCGAAAAAATCCTGCAAACTCTTGCAAATCAATCAATGCGAGAAAAAAACGTCAGCCTCGAGGAGCTGGAAGACATTCTTCAAAACGCAATGACCGAGCCAGGGAGTGATCCTGCGCAAGCCATGTCCGTGGACACGCCAAAAAACGACGACACAAAATCCATAACGAAATATCTGATGGAAAAGGGATACCTTCGCGACGAAAAAAACTGGCTGACAAAAAAAGGATTTCTTGCAATTGGAAACCAGATACTCAGAAATCTGATGAATGATCTCAAGACAGACCAGTCTGGTCTACACGAGACAAAGAAAATCGGGCAGGGAACGACCGTTCTGGATACAAGCAAAAAGTTCGAGATTGGAAATGATCTAAAGTTTCTCAACGTTCCAAATACAATTCTAAACACCATACGGAGAATTTCAAAGGACGGCTCCACCCTAAAGTTCCCGCTCGACATTGACCTGGATGACTTTGAGGAATTTGAGACCGTCAATGACGTTAGGGCGTCTGTGGTGTACTGCATAGACCTGAGCTCCACAATGAAGTCGTCACTGGCGAATTCCGGGATGAGCAGAATAGAGGCGGCAAAAAGGGCGCTGTGGAGCCTTTACGTTTTAAACAACAAGTTCTTTCCAAACGACTCTGTCTCGGTAATTGGGTTTGCGTCGATGGCGTCCGTAATAGACCCATACGACATTCCGTTTCTAAAGACATATGACGCAAATGACGACTTTTTGCACTATACCAACTATCAGGCGGCATTTAGGCTGGCAAAAAGAATTCTGCAAAAAAATTCTGCGCAAAACAAGAGGATAGTGCTGATAACCGACGGCCAGCCAAGCGCCTGCTTTGTGGATACTGAAAATCAAAAGAACAAAATTCTCTCAGAAAAACCGTACTCCAACTTTTACACTCCAAGCGAACCGCTGCTATCAAAAATCAGGCAGGAACGCAACATCAAAATTCACAATGACAAAAACAGCCTAGTCTATCTCTGCTACAAGTACAAAAAAGTCGACCCCAAGGTACACGAGCAAACGATGGCAGAGGCAAAAAAATGCCTGCGGGAAAACATTGACATTGACACCATCGTAATCAGCGAAGAAATGGAACTCTTGACATACGTGCAGGAAATGGAAAAGGCGTTTTCCGGCCGCACATATCACATAAACCAAAACAACATGGACAAGGTGCTGGTAATTGACTATCTGTTTCATACCAAGAAGATATTAAGTTCAAAGAACAACTGGAATTGAAATGGAAGGGTTCGACAAGGAAAAGGTAGTCGAGTGCATATTCAATCCGGACGTATCTGTTATTTTGGCCGAACTTGAAAACGGCGGAAAGGAACAATCGTACCTGGCAGAAAAAGCCGGCGTCTCTGAGGACGAAATAAAAACCAGACTTGCATACTTGGCAGAGTGCGGCCTTGTTAAAATCGAGTCCTCTGTCTATTCTGTAGACACGGAAAAGCTTGCCAAAATAATGGAAGGCGACGAAAACTATGAAAACGTAATGGACGGGCTGACCAAACTGGACAGCTATCTTAACTGAGTCTTTTTCCTACTTTTGATTGCGTAAATGCCTGATATCACAACGCCTACAAATCCTGAAAGTATGAACATCTGTCCAAGAAAGTTTAGCGAAATTAGCAGCTTGTCAGGCATGTGGGTGAGACCTAGTACCACGTGGACCTCTGTCTGCCTTTGGTTTTCCACCTCCAGCCTGTAGGATCCTTTTGCTGGAATGGCGAACTGCACCTCTGTGTTTCTCTGATCGATTTTCTTGGTTGATATGATTTGGTTGCTTGGATCAAAGAGGCTTGCAGTCAAATCCGCATCCGCGAATCCCTCTGACTGGACAACAAACACTGCAGTTTCGGTTATCGCAGGATCCAGCTCCTTTGTCACCTGGATTGGTGCCGTACTGTTGAGAATTCCCTCGTTGTACGTTATGTCCTGGGTCACAAGGCTTGCGCCGTAATACGATGTTATCATGCCTACTGCCACCAGCGCTCCTGCGATTAGAATGACGATGTGCGATTTCTGCATTGTTTATGCAATCCTGCATGCACTATATTGGTATTGACGTTCTTTGTCCGAATTTGAGAAATTTAGCCTTGGCTAATAAATTTAGCCTAGGCTAAGTTTTAAATAGAGAAAAACCGTACATTGTGTAGTAACGTCTTGAAGCGCTTCTCAAAAATGCTATTTGTCCTAGCGGTAACTGCGATCTTAACTACGTTTTATTTTGCATATCCGAATTCCAGCAACGCAAAGTCTGAAGAAAAAACATTCCTCTCACATAACGGCGCAGTGCTTACAACCACTGGCGATATTTTGGATCCCGTTTATTCTGCTCAGACCCTGAAGTTTGATCCTGACAAGTACCTAAGGGAGTTTAACTATGGCAGAGTGTCAAAGCTGCCAGACGGCACAACACTGCGCGAGTTTACGATAATAGCCGAAGACGACAAGCTCATGGAGATTTCGCCCGGGGTATTCTATAATGTGTGGACGTTTAATGGGACTGTTCCGGGTCCGACAATTAGGGCAACCGAGGGAGACTTGGTGAGAATCCATTTCATAAACAACGGCACGCGCTCACACACGATGCACTTTCATGGAATCCATGCAGCCGAAATGGACGGAGTCTTTGAACCTGTGGGGGCAAAAGGAGGCCAGTTCACATACGAGTGGATTGCGGGACCAGTCGGCGTCCATCCGTATCACTGTCACGTAATGCCGCTTGAAGAACACATCATACATGGCCTGTACGGAGTTTACATCGTTGATCCAAAAGAAGGCAGGCCCCCTGCAGACGAAATGGTGATGGTGCTAAACGGGTTTGATACTGACTTTGATGCCGAAAACAACTTTTATGCCGTAAACACAATTCCGTTCTACTACCAGCATCACCCTATCCAAATCGACACAAATCAGCTCATACGAGTCTATGTGGTGAATATGGTGGAGTTTGATCCAATAAACAACTTCCACCTGCACGGAAACCTCTACCACTACTACCCGACTGGAACGTCAACCGTTCCGTCCACGTACACTGACATGATCACACTTTCGCAAACGGAGCGCGGGATAATGGAATTCAACTACACATACCCTGGGAAATACCTGTTTCATGCGCACAAAGTAGAGTTTTCTGAAAAAGGCTGGACCGGACTGTTCCTGGTGAAGGACAAGGAGAAAAAGAGCTGAGCAAAATGGAAGGACAAAAATCAAGAGCAAAGCTAATTGCAAGCGGGCTAGTCCCGTTCAGCTTCCTAATCCTAATGCTTGTATTCATTTTAAGTTCCGGCTCGTCGCTGATTAATTTTGGAATCCCGCTCCCCGAGCTAACCATTGAGAAAATAAACTTCGTCAAATCCGAAATCCTAGTCACTGTAAGAAACACGGGACCTGTCCCAGTAGATGTGGCAGTAGCGGACGTAAATGACAGAATTCAGCCTGCGGCAATAGAGCCTGACAAGCACTTGGAGAGATTTGAAACTGCTGTGGTAAAAATTCCGTTCAGCTGGAACAAGGGAGAGCCGTACAAAATTGGACTGACAACACAGGAGGGCGTGAGGTTTGAAAAGAGCATAGAGGCAGCAGCGCCTGCACTGGAGCCAAATTCTGATACCATGGGATTGTTGTTGTTGATTGGAACGTACGTAGGGGTGATCCCGATTTTGATTGGACTGATGTGGCTTCCGTTTATCAAAAAAATTAGCAATCAGAAGTATGTCTTTTTTTTGGCGCTGACAGTGGGGCTGCTGCTGTTTTTGGGAATAGATGCAATTGTGGAGGCACTCGAGGTTTCCTCAGAAAACCTTGCAGGCGTGTTTCATGGGCCGCTGCTAATTGCCACCGTGGTTTTGATATCGTTATTTGGCCTGTATTACGCAGGGGAAAAACTAACAAAGAAATCAAGTCTTACAAAACTCGCAAACCCTTACTCAGTTGCACTGATGGTCTCAATTGGAATTGGCCTTCACAACCTCGGAGAGGGACTCGCAATTGGGGCAGCAATCGGACTTGGTCAGGTTGCGCTGAGCACGTTTCTGATAATTGGATTTGCCTTGCACAACACGACTGAGGGAATTGCAATCGCAGCGCCTGTTGCAAAGGAAAAAACATTCGTACGGAAAATAATTGGGCTTGGCCTGATTGCGGGAGTACCTGCGATTTTTGGCACCTGGGTTGGCGGATTTGCATACTCGCCGTTCACATCGATTGTCTTTTTGTCAATTGGAGCCGGCGCAATTTTCCAGGTGGTTGTCGTAATATCAAAGTGGCTTCGAGAATACGACAAGAGCTTTACTAGCACTCCGGTGGTTGCGGGAATTGCCATTGGCATGCTGATAATGTATCTGACCGGCATGCTAGTCTAAAACGGCTCTGGGTGTATGGTTATGACGGAATTTTTAAAATGACTCCGTATGTCCTGCTCTATCTGCGATGTAAGATCATGCACGCTTTCAATTGAAAGGTCTTTGTCAAAAGAACAGTCGATGTCGATTTTGAGCAAGTCGTCAAAATACAGAGTAACAATGTTTCCAATCCTCTTTATTTCACCGTGTTCCTTTAGGAGCTCAAGTATCTTCTGGTCTGTTTTTTTGTAGTCTGATTTTAGGTTGGTCGGTATTGCGATGTGCGGTTCTAGGTGAATTGTGACATGGTTGATGTCTGGGACTGATTCAAAAATTTTTTCCTCTATTGTTTCTGATATCTTGTGGGCCTGCTCCAGGTTCATTTCCCTGTTTACCATCACGTGCAGGCTAACGTACCGCATTTCATCTGAGGCGTAATAGCTCACATTGTGAACGCCCATCACGCCTGGCACGTCTGATGCGATTTCGTAAATTTTCGAGTCCTTTGGGACATCTTTCCAGCTTGGCTCAAAGTGAGTCGTGATTTCGGAATTAGTAATCTCGTTTTTGATGTTTTTCTCAACCATGTTGCTGATTTCATGCGCCCTCTCAAAACTCACGTTTCCGCGAAGCGACATTGTGATGTCTACGAAGAACATGTCACCTGATCTTCGCATGAGGACCGAGCCGACGTCCAGCACCCCCTGGGTGGCAAGCGTAATCTCCCGGACCTTGCTTACAAGCTCTGGCGAAATTATGTCGGTTAGGTCTAGCGCAGTTCTGTGAATTAGCTTTAGACTCAAAAATACAAGCAGTACTCCAAGTACTAGCGCTGCAACAAAGTCTCCGTCGTGAAAACCAAATGACACCAGTACGATTCCTGCAATCACAACTAGTGTGGAACCAAGATCCATAGCTGCATGATAAAAGTCAGCCTTGAGCGTCATGCCGCCAACCTTCTTAATTGATCTGTTCAGCAGTACTATCCTAAAGATATCAGTGCATATTGTGTAGAGTGCGGCAACCAAAACAAGGGTGGTTGGAAATGCCGATGGCGGCGGACTCTGGATTCTAATTATGGCCTCGACGATAAAAAAACAGGCAATAAGAAATATCGCTATTCCGCCAATTAGTCCGCCAAGTGACTCGATTTTTCCGTGGCCGTAGGTGTGTTCTGCGTCCGGGGGCTTTATTGCAAATCTTGCTGCCAACAGCAGCACCACTGTGACAATGCTGTCAAGCAACGCGTGAATGCTATCCGTGAGCAGTGCCAAGCTGTTTGAAAAAATGCCAAAAACAAGTTCCACTACAAATGCAGAAAAAATTGCAAGCAGCGAGAGTTTTAGGGTTTTAGTCCTTTGAAGAAACATGATTGGCAATTAGAATTGCGATTTGCTGATATTAGTAATGTTCTGATTCCGAATAAATCATACGATAACGTTATCTTTTATGGGCACAATAAAAAATCAGTTTGAATAGACTGGTCTTGCTCTCGGGGATACTGTTACTGGTTCCGTTGTGCGCATATGCTGATTCGCACCCAAACCTCATCGTTTCTGCTGAAAAGCCCGAATTTGGGAACCATTTCTCAGGCTCGATGGTAGTGGAGGTAATAGTCAGCGATTCCGGCATCTCTGATACCTCTGTTGGAAAGGGGGAGCCAGACGTTACAATAAATGGCAATAATCTAAGAATGGTTCAGGCAACTGACGGGCGATGGTACGGATACTTTGCAAATGTGGACAAGGCAAAAACCGCAGACCAGATTGCATTCAATGGTGGAGTTTCTGGAGTGGGGCTTGACTTTGGAATGTTTTGCAGCAAGGACACAACATCGCTTGGACCAACATTTACAGAAACAAGCGGCATCGCAGTCCCGCGATCAATGACTGGGGCAACCGATGGAAATTCCGCGTTTGCTACCTGTACTGGTACCCCGTCTGGGGCAAATCTTAACAACGTGGTGCGAAGCCAGAAATCCATCAACACAAACCCTAGCATATTGCCGGGACAAATCGGCCTTAATGCAAATGCGTGGCCGCTGATACAATTGTTTTCATTTAGCAACAACGTTGTAATACAATACAACGGTGTTGGGACGCAGTCAGTCACACTAGTCTATAGTGACATACCAAATGTTTCGCTAAGCCTTGATAAACAAAGTTATCCTCCGGGAGCACACGTGTTTGCAACAATCCACGACATGCAGCTAAACCAGGACCCGACATCAAGAGATTCTTGGACGTTTAACATCGATCCGCAAACTGTATTTTATGAAGCGTTTACCGAGTCCGGCGCAATTTCTGCAAGTGGGGGTACGGGGCTTGTCAATCTAATTCCAAATCTTTCAAGCCTCGGTTTTGAAAAAAATGGCAAGCTGTCAATGACTCTTGGCTCGGTGGCACAGCTTGTACAAAATGATTTTCAGCAAAGCACTGCGTCTGATGGCACTACCACCTACTCAAAAATAGTGACCTTTGTTGAAACGGAGCCAAACACAGGAATATTTGAAAACTCGGATGACAATTCTCAATCAAGCGTCCGCATACTGTCAAGTGCGCCAAGGGGTCAGTCAGCAACGATTGATTACAACTCAAAGTCATATTCTATAGTCTCAGGCCTAAGCGATGCAAGCATCTCGTTTGGAGCAACTCCTGGCATCTCGCTTGGCGCATCTCAGGTCCTTCCTGGGCAAAGAATCCCGCTCATCGTGGTGGATTCTGACCAAAACATAAACCCGGCATCCAAGGACAAACTTGATGTCTTTAGGAGCTCAGCACTCATTCCAAGCCTGACAATAGGCAGTCCTGCAACCTTGGGAAACGCAGGAAGTGTCAAGTTTTACGCCGCCTCAACAGACAGCCTGTCCGGGGGAACATCGATTCCGTCTTCAGTTCCAGATAGCAATTCTGACAGACTTGTGCTGGATACTACATCCGTATCTTCGCTTTCATTCGAAAAAATATCGCTAAGCCTTGGCATGTCATCAGACGATCTAAAGACCTTGCTCATCGATACTAGCAGCACAAGCAACTCTGGAACAAACTGGATCAACTATGATCTGCGATCCATTCAGAACCAGCTCGGAATAAGCGATTTTTCAGACACTAGGATATCATTATCTTTTGGATTGACCGACTCTAGTCCTGTAACCTTGCTGAGTGCCGGCAGGCTTACCGGTGCCCAGGGGTTTATACAAAATGACACTGCGGCAACCCTGATAAGCTCAAAGTCCGGACAAGCATTCCTTGTAATTGACTTTGACGCATCAAACAACTCTGCCCCGTCTGGATCCATATCAAGCGAGACCGACACGCAGCCAATCGTGTTTGATCTGTTTTCGTTTGGAGAAAAGAACGGGAACTCGGTAAACAATGCACTATACAGATTTGAGCTTAAAGAAACCGGCCTTGACACAGATACTTTTACGGGAACACTAGAGTACGTCATCGCAAATCAGCTAAACCAGTTTGATTCAAACACAATCAAGTCTTTGAGTACCATCAGCGACAATGTAAAGTTCTTTGTGAATCAAAGACTGATTGATGAAAAGGGAATCAACATTGCCTACTCTGACACTGCCCAGGTGGGACTGACAGTAGGCACCTCTGCCAAGGCTGACATTAACACTCACTCCGGTGCAGTATCGCTAAACTCAAAGACATACAGATTTGGACAGCCGGTTACCGTAAGGCTAAATGATCCTGACCTCAACATAAAGCACGACACGATTGACATTTATTCCGTAGTCAACAATCCTGCCTCTTCGGATGTCGACACCGTGGGCAGCTCAAGCGGGGGCGCAATGCTAGAGGTCCTCATAAAGGACATTCGATACAAGCGTTGTACGATAAACGGTGTGGAGACTGGCGGTCTGGCATCGACCGGATTTAGCCTCGTAGAGACTGGGCCAGACACAGGAATCTTTGAAGGGACGTTTAAGATGCCGTCTCAAATCTGCAATCGGGATGGAACTGAGCTGATTTCATCCGCAGGAGGATCAATTGATCTCAAGTACACCGACTTTAGGGATGCATATGGGCAGCAGAACATATTCAAGCTCTCAAAGCAGCCGACCAAATCTGATTCAAATACACCTCAAAATTCAAAACCAATCTCAAAACCACAAAGTCCTACTGTAAACCCGCCAGAGAAGACCGCCCAACCTGCAAAGAAGACACTTGCCCCTCTAAAACAAATCAAAGCGGGGACATCACCTAAAATGATTGAATGCAAGAAAGGATTTGAGCTGGTTATCCGCTCGGCAACTGGCGCACCAGCTTGCGTATACCCGCACACTGCAGAAAAACTGAGAGTCTTGGGAATGGTCGCATCAAGATAAAACCGCATTTGCCGCTTTTTTAAAAACCGAAATTGCAAACTCTACAAAAAAACTTTGCACTTGCAGATCTGGCAAAGTCCCTAGCTGACAAACACATTGTTCCATTACGGACCAAACCAAAACGATCAAAAAATAACGAAAACCAGTGACAGAAAGCATATGATCAGCTGGGTCAAAAAAGACACAAGAAGAGTATAATCAAGTCAACTTTTCTTTTATAGAATACATAAATACCCTGAATTGTTGTACAAGCCTAGAAATGAGAGTATCAGGAATACTTGTCAGTA
>SCVO01000026.1 GCA_004322465.1 Candidatus Nitrosotenuis sp. | reverse complement strand
ACTTCACTGTAGGTCAACCAGTTCCTCTGTACAAGAACTCAGTCTTCGTTAAGGGCTGGACTGAACTCATCGATTAAGTTCAGTCATCATAATTTCTTTTTAATTTGTAAATACTAGTGGAAACTAGGAATTTTTGTAGATGAATTCTGTCACTGAATCGTGCGTTGTGGAGTCATCAAAAACCAAGGTCTTTGATTTCTTATCCGATATAGAAAACCTCCCAAAATGGAGCACTCAATTCATTCAAAAAGTAATGCTGGTCGATGACAAATACAAAGCCGTCACTCCAATAGGGGAGGTGTTCTTGCGGTACGAAACGGACAGAAACACTGGTGTAATCGACATCTATGCCGGACCTACAGAAAAGCAAATGACTTGCGCATTCTTGCGAGTGGTTTCATTCTCCGAAAATTCGAGCGGCGTTACGTTTACCTTCTTTCAGTATCCAGATGTTGACGATTCCATATGGCAGATATTCTGTGAATGGATAAAAATTGAAGTGGGAAATATCAAAAAGATATTTTCCTGATTTAAAAAAGAAAAGATTAGGCTACTGCGGGAGTAGGTGCTGGAACGACTCGAACCTTTCTAACTGCCTCTACAAGATCGTTTTGAGTAATCTTGATCTCCTTGATTGACTTTTTCTCGTTGACGTATCGCTTTAATGCGGAAAATGCAGCCCTGTCACACACTGCAGCAATCTCTGCTCCGCTGTACCCGTTTGTCATATCAACGACTTTTGCCAAATCTACATCTGATGCCAGCGGCTTTTTCTTTGTGTGGATTTCAAAGATGTGTCTTCGTCCTTTCGCGTCTGGTTTTGGAACCTCGATTATTCTGTCAAATCTTCCCGGTCTTAGCAAGGCGGCATCTATCATATCCAGCCTGTTTGTTGCACCAATTATCAGTACGTCGTTTAGCTCTTCCAAACCGTCAATCTCCGTGAGTATTTGCGATACCACGTTTTCCGAGACGTGCGAGGAATCCATTCCGCTTCTTGTTGGAATCAATGCATCTATTTCATCAAAGAATATGATGCACGGCGCGGCTTGCCTTGCTTTCCTAAAGATTTCTCGTACCCCTTTTTCTGACTCACCGACCCATTTTGATAGCAGTTCAGGACCCTTTACGCTGATAAAGTTTGATTCGGTCATCTTTGCGATTGCCTTTGCTATCAGAGTCTTTCCTGTTCCTGGCGGGCCATGCAAGAGAACTCCTTTTGGGGCTGAAACATCGACATATTCGAATGCTTCCTTATGTTTTAGTGGCCACTCGATTGCCTCGTGCAATTCTTCTTTGAGGGATTCGAGTCCCCCTACGTCATCCCACGATACATTTGGTACCTCTACTAGGACTTCACGCAATGCGGATGGTTTTACCTCTTTTAGTGCTTCCTTGAAATCGTCGTCAGCGATTTTGATTTTCTGCAGTATTTCTGCTGAAATCTTGTCTTGAGCCAGATCAATTTCTGGAATTATCTTTCTGAGCGATTTCATTGCAGCTTCCTTTGCCAATACCTCGAGGTCAGCCCCGACAAATCCGTGCGTTACCTTTGCAATTTGTTTTAGGTTTACCTTTTCTTCAATTGGCATTCCCCGTGTGTGAATGTTTAGAATTTCCAATCTTCCTTCCTCGTCTGGAATCCCGATTTCAATTTCTCTGTCAAATCGTCCTGGTCTTCTAAGTGCTGGGTCGATGGAGTCTGGTCTGTTTGTTGCAGCAATAACTACAACCTTGCCCCTTGATTTCATTCCGTCCATCAATGTCAATAGCTGGGAGACGATTCTTTTTTCTACCTCGCCTGATACCTCGTCTCGTTTCGGCGCAATGGAGTCGATTTCATCGATAAATATTATGCTTGGAGTGTTTTCCTCTGCCTGCTTGAATATCTCCCGCAGTCTCTCCTCGCTTTCGCCATAATACTTTCCAAAGATTTCAGGCCCTGAAATCGAGGTAAAGTGCGCGTTTGTCTCGCCTGCCACTGCTTTCGCAAGAAGGGTCTTACCTGTTCCTGGCGGGCCGTACAAAAGCACGCCTTTTGGAGCCTCTATGCCCAGTTTTTCGAATAGCTCCGGATGTCGCATTGGCAATTCGACCATTTCACGAATCTTTATGACCTCCTTGCGTAGTCCGCCTAGATCGTCATATGTTATTCTTGGGACAGAGTTATCTACAGCCTTTGTCATCGAGCCAAGCTTGAACACCGTGCTGTCGGTTACAATTACGGGCTTTGATGGTGTAGTGGCAGTTACAACAAGTTGGGTTTTTCCACCAAGATGAGTATTTACTATAATGGTATCACCACTTGTAAAGACATGACCTTCATACAATGACGACATGTATTCTTGTAGTCCCTCTAGTGTTATTTTCTCAAGTGGAGATAGTACAATTTGTTCTGCCTCTTCTGTATTTACAATTTTGACTGAAACCTTTTCGCCAATTCCAGCACCAATGTTGTGCCTTGTCAATCCGTCAATTCTGATTATTGTAGTACCAAAGTCATCAGCTGGACCTGGCCATATTTTTACATGGGTCTTCTTATTTGCCAAAAGCTCAACAATTTGGCCTGCTTGCCACTTGTTCTCCTTTACCACTTTTGGATCAATTACCGCTATGCCCTTTCCAACATGTCTCTGGGATATTTCATCAATTTTTAATATTATTTCACTCATTTTTCATCACCAAAAATTTGGGAAGGTCTAGTTGACCTCCACCGTTTTGCCCCTTGGTTTTTGCTCCTTTAGCTTAAAGACCAGTTCCAAGATTCCGTTCGTGTATGTAGCTTTTACAGAGTCCTCATCTACCTCACGTCTTATTGGTGCATTACCATGGTACTTTTTCTCTCCATGTTCTGCATCGATGTGGACAGTCTTTCCTTCAACTACAACATTGATGTCTTTTTTCTCTACGCCTGGCATTTCTGCAATAAGTTTTAGGACTTTTTCCTTTTCGTCAACAATTGCGTCAATTAGCGGTTCTCTGGATTCTGAGCTTGGGAGTAATCCAGGCTTTACATTTCCGTATTCTTTTATCACCGGTTTGCCGTCTTGTCCAACGGTCATTGAGTAACCGTAATAGAATGGACCCGAAGTCGTGCAATCCTGGCACTTTCCAGATTCTTCAAAGACACTGTCTAGATCCATAAAGGAGCTGGACATTTTCTTGAAGATTCTGTCAAATTCATCATCGAATATCATTTGTCATATTCACCTAGTGTATGTAATACACATGACATTATTTAAAGATTATGTAATTTTGTTTGATCTATTACATAATACTAATAAGTATGACAAGAGGTAATTAGTTGTTATGAGAACGAGCAATCTTTCTGTACCTGAGGCAGTGAGGGAGATCATAACCAAAAACCGCTCAATTTACGACTGCATGAAAATGGACGTCATCAACTATACTGCGCTTGCAGTAAAGATCCAACCAGATGTTGAGCGCCAGCTTGGAAATCAAGTAAATCTCAATACTATAGTTGTTGCAATAAAGCGCTTTGCCGATTCGTTCTTAGAAAAAGACGAAATCAAAGCAGAGTCCATACTGAAAAATGCAAGGCTTTCTTTGACTGATGGAATACTGAATGTAAGATTTTCGACAAACGAGCTTGGGGCAGACGAGGCGGCCTCTCTCATGAATAAATTTTCAGAGATGAATTCCGATTATGAGTTCTTTAGACTGGCTGATTCGTTTAGGGTTCTAACGGAGGACCTAGTTGATGTTAGAAGACTTTTTGAGTCGTTTCCGCACGAAAAGGAACTGTTCAGCACAGGATTTGCGAGAATCAAAATCAGAATACCGCAGGAGCAGAATCGTTCCGACGTGGTGTCATATGTTGCAGAACTGCTCCATAGCAACGGAATTGAGCTTGAAAACGCATTTTTCTCACAGGACGATATCATTTTAGTCATAAAGGAAGAAGACGCATCAAAAGCATATGAGATTTTGAGAATGGAAATTTCCAGATAAAATTATACGCCAGATGACTCTGCTTTAGAGATTTCAAGATAAACCTTGTCGCCAACCGATATGCCAAGATCCTTGTATTCGCGCATGTCGACTTTGAGCGATGTAAGCCCGCTTTGTCCTCCGAGTGCTCCGCCTGAGAACATCTTGTTTAGGTTTTTCATCATGTCATCCATATTTGTAAATCCCATGACTCCTCCGCCAAATGGTGATTGAAGCGGCTGATTGTTTTCTTTGAAATCTTTGGTTAGTGACAATGATAATATGACATACGGTGCACCGTCTGGCGACGCATCAATTCTAACTACAACATATTCTTTCTTCATGAGTATGTAATCCAAAATGCAATATTTATGCGCTTCAAAATCATGCTCTGGATAGCAAAAATTACAGAAAAAGTTAGTGAATCAAACATTATATCGACTGATTTGGAAGAATAAAGATGACAAACAAACGTATTTTGGTCCTAGGCGGCGGATTTGCAGGAGTAGATTGTACTCGAGCCTTGGAATCCCATTTTAAAAGGGATAAGGAAGCCGAAATTACGCTAGTTTCTGAGGATAATTTTCTTTTATTTACACCCATGTTGCCGCAGGTGGCATCAGGAATGATTGAGACTAGGCACATTGTAATGCCGACAAGACAGCTTTGCAAAAAAGCAAGATTCTATGAAGGAAAAGTCAAAAACATCGATCCATATGGAAAACGAGTCACACTATACGGGACAAATGAAAAACGAGGAGTTTCACTGGACTATGATTATTTGGTTGTGGCATTAGGAAGCCAGACAAATTTCTTTGGAAACAAGAGCGTCGAAATTTACGCGTATACTATGAAGACGCTCAATGACGCAGTTGTTTTGCGAAATAGAGTAATAGACATGCTGGAGCAAGCTGAAAACGAAACCGATCCAATCTTACGGCAAAGCTTGCTGACATTTGTTATCGTAGGCGGCGGATTTGCAGGAATTGAAACCGCAGGAGAACTACTCGATTTTATGCTTGATGCAAAAAAACACTATCCGCATATTCATGAAAACGAAATTAGGGTAATTGTTTTAGAGGCACTGCCAGCCATATTGCCTGGGTTTAGCGAAAAACTTGCCAAATTTACAAAGGACAAGCTTATTCAACGCGGGATCGATATTATGCTAAACACTCTGGTTGTGAACTTTGATGGCTCCGAAGTGATCATAAAAGACGCAGTTGATCCTGCCAAAAACCCAGTAAAAGAAAAAACACTATCGTCAATACAAACCAAAACTCTGGTCTGGACCGCAGGTGTTACGCCAGTAGACACCATAAAGAATTCAGTATTCAAGACAGACAGAGGACGAGTACTAGTCAATGAGTTTTTAGAAGTTCCTGACTTTCCGGGAATATACATAATTGGTGATTGCAGTTTGGCAATTAATCCTGATACAAAAAAACCATATCCTCCAACTGCACAAAACGCAGAAGCACAAGGAAAAATTGCAGCATACAATCTTTTTGCTAATATTGCTAACAGACAAAAAAAGAAAATTGAATACAACTCCAAGGGACAGATGGCAATCATTGGAAAAAGAACAGGCATTGCATCCATATTTGGCATGAACATTCATGGGTTTTTGGCTTGGTGGATCTGGAGATCAGTGTACCTTAACAAAATTCCAAGGGGGGACAAAAGACTGAGGGTTTTACTTGACTGGACTGCAGATTTATTTTTTGATAGAGACATTTCGAGATTGAAAATTCTTAGAAGAGAGCCTCCAGTTGATTATAAGGAACTGGACGAAGTTGATGATGTCTGGTAAAATCGGGCACATTTTTTCTTTTTAGGATCTAACATGATTACGATAATCGATTGAGGCAAACAGGTTCACATGATGTCAAGAAATACCTGACAAGAGATCGTCCCGCTTGCCTGAGTACATAATTAGTTTTTCTGACTAAAAAGGAACACGTAGAATTCTTTACTAAATACATAACTAGTTCATTGAGAGTGATTATGTATTGGAAAAATATCATGGAGTAGATTTAATCAAAACCGAGGACGAGACATCTCCGCGTAATATTGAGATAATGAAGATTAATTCATTAATTTTCATTGCAAATGAATTAGCAGAAGCAAACGAGCTAAAACGAAGAGAACTTGTAAGGGCCAATCAATTATAGCTGAAATCATTCAGGGGCACAACAAAACTGGTTTGTTGAAATCATGCAAATTCACTTTAAATCCTCTTCTCTTATTCCGCTAGTTTCTATTTCGAATCTTAGCGGTGCTGGCAATTCCTGATATGTCTTATTTACCAAAATCTGGATTTGCTCGTCTGGAACTAGAACTGCTCTGAGTAAATTTCCACGCTGATGTGCGAACGCCCGTTTCCAAAATCCAGCACCGTCAAACGTCCCTATCTTTGGCAAATATTTTCCAGTCTTCAAGCTTCTCTGACTCTATTTTTGTTCTATAAAAAGACAAAGTTAACTAGTGTATGCGTCATCACTCGTGATTTTGGAACAAAGGTTATTTGTCAGCTAGTAAACATACCAGCTATGAAACTGATATGCCGTGACTATGGATTTGACTGTGATTTTATCGCAGACGGTAAGGACGTCTCAATCGTTCTAGAAGAGTTTGGAAAACATACTCTTGATGAGCATGGAATAGAGTACAGCAAGGAAGCTCTAATGCAATTTATACTCCGAAAAGGCGGATGATATTATCTATTATGAATCATGATGAGATCTGTAACGTACTACTGAAAGCAAACGAAACCGTACGATTTGTAGGAGTTCTTGGCAGAAATGGCGATCTTGTCGCCGGAGGCCATAACCCTAATGTGGAAAATTTACTTGCTCCAGACGAAGTAAAAATGTCACTTCATTATGCTGCAAAAAGATGGGAAACACGTAGAAACATGTCTCATAGAGTTGGTAACGCAAAATACTCTATTACGGAATATGAGAGGGTAAAACAAATTAGTATTCCACTAAGTGACACTGAGCTATTGTTGATAAGCACAGACACAAAAACCGACTTCAAACAAATTTTTGATTCTGTAAATAAAACACTAGGCAAAAACTATTCTCTTTAAAGTTTACTAGGATAGTCTTAAGAATCGTATCTTGTACAAATCTTTGATGAAAGTATACCTCAAACCAACCTGTATAACGTGTAAAAGAACTCTCTCGGAAATGGAAAGGCTAAGTCTAGACATACAAACAAGGGATATCTTCAAAGACAAATTATCTGAATCTGAAATCAAAAAAATCATACAGTTAGCAAGAATAACTCCACGCGAGCTTCTCAGAAAAAAGGACAAAATGTACAAGGAATTGGACCTGGATAACCCAAAATACACAGATTCTCAAATAACCAAAATTCTATCAGAATATCCTGGTTTGGTGAGACGACCCATTATTTTTACAAAAAATAAGATTCTTGTCGGAAAATTTGACTCCAAAGAACTCAAACACTAGATTTTTTCTGAGTAATTTCTTCGACAACAGTACTGATAATGAGGTATCAAATGCCTCGATATCCCGAAATCAGTTGGACATCATTCAAGATGCTTTCATCTACTTCATAAAACCAAAGACATTTGCACTTAGAAAAGAAAACACGCTTCCGATTTGCTCTAGTATGCTTGCCGGTTTTTCTTCTTTATGATTTATCTTGTTTTCTGTTACATGTGTTTCCTCTGACACTTTAATCATAGAATCTTCATCTGTTGATTCCTGTTCCTGATTTTTAGTAAATAGAAGAAGCTTTTCTCTTGCCTTTTCAAGATTGTTTTGTGCTACAACATAAGTTGGCTCATGGTCCAAAATCGAATTATAGAGTAATATTGCTTCTTTGAAATTTCCAAGCTCTGCTAGAGCATTTGCCTTATTGTTTATAGCTGGCAAATAATCTGGTTGAACTTTGAGTGCCAAATCGTAATATGTTATCGCCTCGTTGTATTGCCCAAGCCTGACTAATGCAGATCCTTTGTTGGTAAGAACCCCAATATTTTCCGGGTTCTCCTCTAACGATCTATCAAAAAATGTAATTGCGGAATCATACTTACATAAGCGCATTAGCGCAGGACCCATTCCATCGTAGTATGAGATTGAATCAACATATTCGCTGTTATCGCAGTTCAAAGCCATTTGATTTAGCATTTTTCCTAATTCAACATCTTTTACTGTAAGATTATCCTGCACTTCTGGTTCTTTTTCTTTAGTTTTTGGTTCATCAGGTTTTTTGATTTCAGTTATTTGTGGATTAGAATTTTGACTGAGGGGGGTAACAGTTTTTGACACTATCTTGATTTCTGGTTTTTCCCCAAGAACTGAGTCATGGCTTGGATTTTTATGCGATTCTGTTATGTCATTAAATACAAAACTGATTTCATGTTTCGATTCGCCATAATGAGCCTTAATCGTATACGATCCTTGCGTTTTAAAATTAATTCCGCTTTTTGCCAAAAATGAGACGGAAAATCTAAGATCTGGATCAATATCACCAAAATAAAATCCAGTTGGTGTTCCAAAAGGATCGTATATTCCAACTAGGACAGATGGTTCAGTGATTGCAGAAACGGTTCCAGAAATCGTAATAAAATCACTGTCCTGATACGTCGATTTGTCTGTATCAAGCGTCAGTACCTCTGGAATGATTTTTTTCGTATCTATTTCGGGCTCTTCTTTAGGCTGGTCGTTGAACACTTCAAAAGTAGTATCAGCTTTTGTCTTTGCATAATCCAATTTGATTAGATAGATTCCAGGCTTGTCAAAAAAGGGTGAATCCAGACGTATAGTCCTTGAAAAAGTATTGACCTCATCAATTTCCACACTATTTGCAGAAATTATCACGCCATCTGGATCATACATCCTCATTGCAATAACTGGCATCTTTTTTTCCTGAATGAATCCTGATACTGTTAGTTCTTCACCTGTATGGTATTGTCCTTTGTCTGTTTGTATGATTATGTTCTCATCGTCTGCAAAAGCAGGAATAAGCACAAAAGCGATCAGAATTGGGAAGAGCAGTAATTGTTTTGTGCTCAAATCAGGTACGCATGCGTAATTTTGTATTTAATAATCTCGTAC
>SCVO01000025.1 GCA_004322465.1 Candidatus Nitrosotenuis sp. | reverse complement strand
GCTTCTCCGATCTTTATTGCCCCACTACCAAGAACTAGAATTTTTTTCAGGTTTTCATTTCGTATTAGAATCTCCCCCCTTGATCAAGTTTTTGAGCTCTTCAAAGACGTATCTACAGTCATATGGTCCAGGTGACGCTTCCGGATGAAACTGGACTGCGATGACTTTTTTTTGCTTGTGTCGTATTCCTTCGACTGTGTTATCGTCTGTATTTGTAAACCACAATTCAAAATCGGTTTTCCCCAGAGAGTTTGGATCAATTCCATAACCGTGATTTTGGCTAGTAACATAGACTTGCTTATTTTGCAAGTTAAGGCAGGATTTGTTTTGCCCCCGATGACCATACTTGAGCTTGTAAGTTTCCGCTCCACCCGCGAGTCCAATTATTTGCGCCCCAAGGCAGATGCCAAGTGTCGGCACATTTCTTTCAATTAGCTGCTTTGCAGTTTGAATCGTCTGCGGGCATTTCTCCGGATCACCCGGGCCATTGCTCAGTATCACACCTTTGGGATTATACGACATGACCTTCTCAATTGTTGTGTTCCACGGCAGCCTTATCACCTTGTAGCCAAGGTCTCGAACATTTCGCAGAATCGCATTTTTAACTCCAGTGTCAATCACCACTATCGAGTCGTTTTCATCTCCATATGTTTGAGATTCTTTTGTCGAAACTTGGTCCATGAACTCTTCAGAGTTGTATGATTTGGTATCCGCTAGTTGTTTTTTTATTGATTCGACATCAATTTCAGAGTCAGATACCACAAGTGCTGCCATCATTACACCCCCGATTCTGAGCTTCTTTGTAAGCTCCCTAGTGTCAATTCCAGAGATTCCAGGGACCTTTTCATTGTGCAGCCATTCGTCCAAAGTCATTGTAAGGTTCCAGTGGCTCGCGACCTCGGATAACTCGTGCACCACTAGGCCGCGTGCCTGGATTTTATCAGATTCAAAGAATTGCGATATTCCAGACTTGTCCATCAGCGAGGGGTCAGGAACCCCATAGTTGCCAATTAACGGATAAGTAAGAGTGAGAATTTGTCCGGCATACGACGGATCAGTCAGAGTCTCTGTGTATCCCACCATTCCAGTGTTGAACACTAGTTCGCCAAAAACAGTCTTTGGGTACCCAAAGCCCTTGCCGTCAAAGACGGTACCGTCAGATAAAATTAGTTTTCCATGTTTGTTTGCAAACTGGGCTTTTTTTATCGAAATTGTGACCCTCAAAAAGTGGATTTCTAAGCTGATTTAAGTTTTATGAGGTTTGATCGCAGACAGAAATCTAGAGGGCTCTGAACTGCTCGCTCCACTTGTAGTAAGCTCGGATCATGTCCATTGAAACGCTTGGCTTTCTCCTTCCCATCATTTCCTTAAAGTCGTTTGTCGTCAGATCGCGTGGCTGTGGCGGGATTTCGCCTGCAACTGGCTCATGATAATCAGGTGCGCTAAACAACTCGTTTACTATCATCAACTGTGCTGACTGACAGATGTCTTTAATGTCACTTGCGCTGTACCCGTCAAATATTTTTGCGAGCTCAAGCGATTTGACTTTCTCGTCCTTTTTGAGCGGATGAGTGTACAAGTCAAAGAGCTTCTCCCTTGCCTCAAGGGTCGGTAATGGAACATAGACTCTTTTTTGGAACCTTCTTAGGAATGGCCAGTCAAGACTCCAAGGCTTGTTTGTTGCACCAATCACGTACAGCTGAATGTCCTTTCCTTTTCCGTTGATGCCGTCCATTTCGGTTAGGAATTGGTTTTTCGTTCTCACTTCGCCGCCGACTTCGCTGTTTCTGTTTCCTAGCAGAGAGTCAATTTCATCTATGAATAGTATTACTGGTTTGTGCTCCCTTTCGGCATATCCTCTTGCCATCTTGAATACCTTGGAGACGTTCTTTTCTGCCTCGCCAAGCCACTTGCTCATCATTGATGCAGCATCAACCACTATGAAATAGCCGTCAATTTCGTTTGCAGTTGCCGCTGCAAGAACGGTCTTTCCACATCCCGGTGGGCCGTAAAGCAGGATTCCACGTGGCCAGCCAAGCGGAAACAGGTCAGACCTTTGTGTAGGATATACGATGGATTCGCGTAGCGCGCTCTTTGCATCGTCCAGCCCGACTACTTCTTTCCAGCTGACGTCAGGCTTTTCTTTCATTATAAGGTCATCAAAATCATCTTCGTCCTTTTTCTTCTCAAGAGACGCTTTTTGCTCTGCTGGAGTCGCATTCGGATCAACTGCCGGCTCGATGTCTACGCCGCGGGTCATTTGAAGCGCCTTTATTCGGTTCTCATAAGCGCGGCATCTTTCGGTGTAAACTTTGTTTAGTTTGTTATCGGGATACAAATGGATTAATTTTACGAGTGAGTCAATCGCCTTTTGGTAACTTGCAATTGCCATTCCTCTTGCACCTTGCGAGTCAAGCTTTATTGCATCAGACGCATACTTGCTTGCATTATTTTCTAATTCTTGTGGTGCTAGACTCATATCAAATTACCTGCTCGTACTGGACTTGAGAATTCTGTTGGTATGCTTGTGTGTAAACAGGTGTAGCAGAGTTTGTTAAATTTATTCTACCTTCCTTTGAGTGGCTTTCTGATTTTGCGTGGTCGTCAAAAAACAGACTTGATGACACATCGCCCTGGGCAGTCTTTATTTCGGAGACTGAAGACTGGGCGGAAATTATCAGTTCCTGGATTTGGTCGTTTATCGTTCCAAGCGAAAAAGTCGAATTCCTAATCAGGTCTGTGAATTCCTTCAAAATGGCATACGCGTCATTTTTGTGCTGGTATTTTATGAGCACTTGCTCTGCCAGTCCAAGTATCATGTCCAAATCTTCCAGTTCTTCCCGAGACATTTTTGCTATTTTTTGTTCGTATTTTGGGTTGGATTCTAGGATTTTCTTTTTGACAAGTGCAGATATGCCCCGTACCTTCCCAAGATCCTTTTCTAGACTACTTGATTCAAAGGACTTCATGAGCATCACAGGCTTGCTAGAAATTTAGATTAGGGTACTGCTTGCGAATTTTAGATTCTGATATCAAATTAACTTCATCTAGGATTTGCTTGGATTCGAGGTTTGTTTGCTTGAAGTCAAATTTGGCCTCAATCAAACTCCCCGAATCCATAACAATGCTGCCCAAAATCCCGGAAAGTTCAATGAAATCCTGACTAATCTGAGGAGAAGTAAGATAGATGTTAGAATTGACAGTCCTTAGAATTGATATCATCGGAGACACCGTCTCCGTAATGTTGCTAATTTGGGATACGGATTCCAGTCTTTTTTGAATCATTTTGATTGCAGTTATTGCAGATGTCAGGGTTCCCTCGTATTCGACTTGTTTATTGAACTCATGGTCCTCCTTCGCACCGTCGTTTTGAAGGTAGGACTTTAGGTTGGATTTTCTTGCCAGCACCCACTGCTTTTGTAATTTATCAAATATGCTCTGAGTAAGATATACGGAATATTCCAGTCTTGGCTTTATTGTAAGGGCATACGGGTTTGGCAGAACCTGAACCGTGTCATTTACAAATACTGAACTTGCAACCATGTCTCGATCATCAGACTAGGTCTTTGTATATTAGAGCGGTGTCACGAATTTTGGTTTAACCGCAGTTACAGTATGCGGGAGATACAAGCCGGAGTTTTTTTTCTAGCATTTGTTCAATGAAATTGACAATGGATCTTACCTAAGAATCCCAGAACACATGGCATGGTAAAAGAACACGAGCTAACCATAAGTTTGGAAGAGTTCGGCCTCTCAAAGTATGAGGCTCGTGCCTACGTAACAATAGTCACAAAGGGGACGATTTCCGCAAGCGAGGTCGCGTATTATTCTGAGCTTCCAAGAACCAAGGTTTACCCAGTTTTGCTAAAGCTGCAACAGAAAAAACTCGCAATTTTGTCAAAAAGCAAGCCGGTGATGTGCACTGCCATTGCGCCGGAAGACGCCTTTGATGAAATTGTACATGAGCAGATAAACAAAGTAGATGCGATGAATACGCTTGTTTCTAATTTAAAGAAGATTAGTGAGGAGAGTAAGAAGGCCCGCGGCGCCGAAGAAAAGAGATACTTTCACCTACACCCAAACTATGTTGTAAAGCAATTGCGCACCATGGTCGACGGCGCAAAATCATCAATTCACATAATGGCCGACTCGTGGGGCCTAAGCATTCTGGCAGAGTGCAAGGAAGAGCTGCTTTCAGTGTTGAGAAGGAATATCGAAGTAAGACTGGTCGTTCCATCGCAGGTGGTTGGCGGGGAGTCGTTTAGGGCAATTCCAGACGGAGTTAAAATCAAGTCTTCAGAAATCATTCAGAACTGCTTCATCTTTGACGACACCGAGCTTCTTTTGATTGACAGCACGAACGGAAAGGGCGCAATATTTACGGCAACCGACATCCTAGGAGGAAATCAGGCCAAGATGTTCGGGCAGATTTGGAAAATCGCATTCAAAATAGACAATCTGTCAGACATGACAAAGGCTCGAGCACTCGAGGTCTGCAAGATAATCAGCGCGATAAACGAAAACGGTCTCGGTTTTGTTCTCAATTCAATCATGAGCTCAAAAAACAAGTTTGTGGATTTTATGAAATTTTTAGACAAGAACGGCATATCGCTAAAGGACAGACCATTGGAAGAAGTTCTAGACATCGTAAACTCTACACTGGAGATAACGTGCTCAGGCAAGATTCAGTATGACTCAAAGACAAACAACATCACATTAGAATCAAAGGTAAACAGTGGCCATTCACTCCCATGGGCAATGTTGGTTGGAAGCTATCTTGAGCAAAAGGGCCAAAGCGCCAAAATGACGTATCATACAGACTCGCACAAGGGCGAGATGGTACATTTGAAAATAAACAGCTAATCAAAGAATTAAAAAACCAAGACCAGAATCAGTATTTGTGATTGATGATAAATTAAAGTCGCTTGGCATAACTATTCCAACCCCACCAAAGCCAGCAGGCTCGTACATACCAGTCGTCACATCAGGAAATCTGGCATTCGTTTCAGGACAGATTCCAATGCAAGACGGCAAAGTCGCATACACGGGCAAGGTCCCCACCGAAAGAACCATTGAAGATGCGCAAAGTGCGGCAAAGATTTGCGCAGTCAACATTTTGGCGCAGCTAAAGGCGAATCTTGGCAGCCTGGACAAAATATCAAAAATCGTTCGAGTGTCAGGGTTTGTAAATTCAGCAAGCGACTTTACGGAGCAACCCAAAATAATAAACGCGGCATCGGATTTGCTCTTTGAGATTTTCGGCGAAAAAGGAAAGCACTCACGAATCGCAGTAGGAGTATCAAGCCTTCCCCTAAATTCAACTGTCGAAATAGATATGATTGCAGAGTTTACTTCTGATTAAGTCTTGAATTAAATTCCTTGACAAAGGCAAGAATTTTCGCTTTTGGAATGACTGCGCCACATGCCTTATCGTGCCCCCCGCCAGAGCCTCCAAATTCTGCCGCAAGCGAGTTCACCAGTCGTCCGAGATGAATCTTGCACGACTTGGAGCCTCGGATGGACACGGCGTAGATGCCGTGATCAACTCGCTCCTTGTATGCAACTCCTACTTCCTTTCCTGAAAGCCCTAAAACAAAATTGACTGCCCCGCTTGCCCCGGCATCCAGAATCTCCATGTATCCAAGATTCTTCATGGTCTTGAGCGATTTTTTGACCTTTGCAATCATTCCTGCAAGTTTTTCGACTTGGATTTGTGCAAACTCAAACGAATTTGGAATCTCGTGAGGATATTTCGACTCGCTCAGCATTTCAACTAGATACAGCAAGTAATCCGGATCCTTTTGATGCCCAACTATGTTGTATGTAAGAACTGTTGCGGAAATCAGGGCGAACTGCCTATCAAATATTTGCAAAAGCTTTGCGCCTTTTGGTCTGTCCTCCATGTAGTCAGTAATGGCAGCACATGCAGCTACAAACGCAGAATGTTCAGAGAGTTTTGACTTGTACGCATCATAGACCTGAACGGTGGTGCACTCATTTACGTCGTGAATTACTTTGACTTTGGCCTTTTCAAGATTTTTCACTATTTCAGGGTCGATGTCATGATGATCAATGTACGTAATTGAAATTCGTTTTTTTCTAAGATTCGAAAGCAGCTCTACAAATTTATCTTGATTATTTTTGGCCAGCCCCAAATCACAAATAAACAAAGTCTTGAGTTTTTCATCCAGCGCAAGTGTTTCTAATGCAGTCATCAGGCCAGGATAGTCAACTAGAATGGAATCTCCGCCGTGCGCTTCTCGAATTAGGGCTGCAGAGCTTATGCCGTCCGCATCCTCCATATGGGAAAGACAAATCACTCTAGTTCGTATTTTTTTTACAGTTTTTGTCTTTTTTGCGGCAGTCACATTCGCACTCTTTAGCTACCTTATTTAAATCAAAAAGGAAAACTAGTCTTTTTTGTGTCGTATGTTTCTAACCAAAATTTGTTTTCGGTCTTCATCTGAAAGTGCAGAATACACATCATAAAATGTCAGCCCCTCAAGCTGTGTCTTTTTGTCAATTTCTGCCAACTTTGAAAGAACTTCGGGCGAGGCGCCAAGTATGAAGTCGTCTACTTGCTGCATAAACTTGCGCTCTACTTGCGTCATGATTCTTATCAAAAAATACGCCTATACTCGCAAGCTTTACCATATTAGACTAAATGCTAAATTTAGTGCATCGGTCAAAAGCAATTTGGCCCAATTGTTGTCATTTTAGGGAAATAGCGGGTTTCCAGAACGTCAAGAGTTAAAAAGAATTTTTGTGTTTTCTTCTTTTTGATAGTTCGATGCCTTTGGAAGTTTTATTGTAAAAGTTGCACCCTGGCCGACGACGCTTGATGCGGTGATCGTGCCGCCGTGATGGTCCATGATGTTCTTACAGCTGGAAAGGCCAAGGCCGGTGCCGGATTGTTTTGTCGTAAATAACGGCTCAAATATCTTTTGCAAACCCTCGGGGGCAATCCCGGATCCAGAGTCGATTATCTTGATTACCACAAAGTCATTTACCACAGGATCATCAAACATTTCCACCAGGACGGTTCCCGTTTTGTCGCCTATTGCCTGAATTGCGTTAACCAGCAAATTGACAAACACGATTTCAATCTTCTCCGGATCGCAAAAGACCTCAGAGTCGTTGGTCGGAATGCTTATCGTCACATTAGAAGGCACGTCGATTCGCGCCATGACGTCTTGCAAAATCACAGATAGCGAACAATTTTGTTTTTGTAATTGAGGCGTCCTGACACAATCCAAAACATCTTCAAGCTGATGCGCCATTCTGTAGACAGCACGATCAAGCCTTGCCAAATGCTCCTGATCTTTGTCATCCAGATATTTTGCAAGGCGGGCTTGTAGAAGCCGCGAAGTATTTTGTATGACGTTGAGCGGGTTTCGCAGATCATGTGCAATTCTTGCAGACAGCTGGCCTATTGCAGACAGGCGCTCTGCCTTTAGCAGTTCTTCTGTTTTATGTCTCACTTCGTCTCTTAGAGCGTCGCGCTGCTGTTCCAACTCGTACTGAGCTTCCTCAAGGCTCACCATGTTGTTTTGTATCTTGATGTTTAGCTCTTCAGTTTTGGCTTTTTCAGACTTTAATTCTACATTTTGTCGGAGTATTTCCTGGTTCTTCATTTCTAGCGACTTGTTGTTATCGGAAATTTTTGCCACCATCGAGTTTATGGCGTTGACAATATCGTTCATTTCGCCTTTTACATGAATATCAATTGGTTTCGGATTGTGAATGTCTTGCTCTGCGCATGCTTTGATCAGATTTCTTATTGGCCTAGACAGCTTTTCTGAGATAAAAAATATCGCAAGAAACGCCACAAGAATTATCATCATGCCCAGTATCGCAATCGTAGATTCCAGATTACCAAGAGTCTCATCACCGCTCAAGACCAAAGAATGAGGCATTTCATACACCAGTATCCAGTCAAAGGTGGGCAATTTCTCATACACGACGTGGTGCAGTTCGCCGTTTTTGTGGTATGATCCAACGCCGTTTTCTTTGATCCTGATTTCGTCCATCAAATTCTTAAACTCGTCAGAGTCAGATATCGCAAAAGCAGAAGGGAAGTAGTCTTCTGGAATCACAGATACGTTATCAGTTTTAAATTCATAGTCAGAATCCGCGACAAGCAGTCCCTTCGGATCAACAACATACATTCGCCCATCTTGAACTTTTAGCAGGTTCTGGAAAACAGACATTGGCATTTCAAAGTGAAATATTGCTGGCTTTTGCCCATCTCCCAAAACAACTGGAGACGCATATGCAAAGACCCACCGATTGGTGTCAGGTGAGACGTACGGGTATTGCACATGTACTTGATACTTGTCCTCTTGAAAAGAAGATTTGAAAAACGGCGAGCTTGACTCGGTTGATGAAAGATCGTCCAGCGGTGCAGTTTTTGTCAGCACTAGTCGTGCATGCTCTTGGCCTGACGCATCGATGAGACAGGTTTCATCGACTTGAAATTTTTCCTGAAAATTATAAATCGCATATTCTAGCTTTTGTTTTAATTCCTGTTGTTTTGGCGTAAGTTGCAGGACGCCGTCCTTGTATACATCGCCTGCCTTTGTTTCTGGAAGATCAAAGTATTCTTCAAACAGCGGATTTTTGAGAGTATATACTAGGTCCTCTGTTGCACGCGCATGTAATGTTTCTACTTGATTTTTCTTATCTTGCAGCAAGGTTGTCATTTTGTGCAGTGCGGAATTTGTGATAGCGTCTTCAGTATACTTGATGGTAAAATATGACGTCAGTCCCACAGACAGAATTACCAGTACTGAGGAAATCAGAATGAGTTTAGTCCTTAATTTCACAATTTGTGTGTGAGGGCAAGTATTCATTATTTCTTGTTTATATCATAAATACAAACAAGTTTTTACGACGCATGCCTGTTTTTACAAATATTGTGCCCACGGCGCAAGGCAGGAATGGAATAGAGATGCCAGCCGTGAATCGTCCAAACGGTTTTTTGAAGCGATTTGTGTTTGCTGACAATTGAAAGCATTGGTGACAACTAGATGCAACAGAGCCCAAAACTTAATAGGTAATTTTCAAGCAAAAACTATCAAAGTGGAAACAAAAAACATTGGCTTAAGAGACATTGAGATTGCAGACACCAAGATTTCAGACATCGATGGCGATAAGGGCAAGCTGATTTACCGCGGCTATGACATTTTAGATTTAACAAAAAATTCAACCTTTGAGGAAACAACCTATTTGCTGCTAAACGATGGGCTTCCAACAAAAGCAGATTTTGACGAATTCTTACAAAGACTAGTCGACGCGCGAGATATGCCAAAGCAAATGCAGTCGAACATGAGGAATTGGAGGAAAAATGCAGACCCAATGGTCATGCTACAGGCATTCGTGGTAGCGCTTGCTGGATATTATGACGACAAGGGGACAACTGACGAGGAGATCAACTACCAAAGTGCACTAAATCTGATTGCAAAAATGCCAACCATTGTCGCAAGCTGGGAGCGCGTAAGAACAGGCAAAGACATTGTGGATCCAGACCCAAGGCTCAGCCACGCAGGAAATTTTTTGAACATGCTTGTTGGCGAAAAACCAGACCAGGAAACCGAGAGAATTTTCGATATTTGTTTGATACTGCATGCAGATCACACCTTTAACGCATCAACGTTTGCTGCACGCGAGGTTGCATCAACTGGAGCCCACATGTATTCTGCAGTCAGCGCCGCAATTGGGGCACTGAGCGGCCCCCTTCACGGAGGCGCAAACCACGAAGTCATGAAGATGTTGCTTGAGATCAAAACAGTCGACAATGCAGAGTCATGGGTAAAAGAAAGTCTTGCAAAAAATGAGAAAATCATGGGGATGGGTCATGCGGTTTACAAGACATATGATCCGCGTGCCCAGGTGCTCAAGGAGCTCTCAAAGAAATTAGCAAAGAAGACAAGACAGCCATGGTACGACATAACAGAAAAAATAGAAGAGGTAACCATCAGGGAAATGAAAAAGCAGAAGGGAATAGACATCTATCCGAACGTTGATCTGTACAGTGCGTCACTGTACTACATGCTCAAAATACCGCCGGATCTTAACACGCCTATCTTTGCCATATCACGAGTTGCTGGATGGGCCTCGCACGTGATTGAGGAAAAATTTGCGAGGGCGGCACCAAAGCCGGTACTATACAGACCAAAGGCAAACTATGTCGGAAAGTATTGCGGGCCACAGGGCTGTGAATACCAGTCGATCGACCTAAGAAAATAAAATCATTAATTGCAGTTCCACGACACAATAGTCATTGGTCTGGATCAAGTGGGATGACTATGGCAAGAAAATAAAAAAGAAGCCCAGTCAAGCAAAAAAGAAAAAGAGATCGTCTGGGCCAAGAATTGAGCCCCGCAGTAAGATCATCCCAGGAAAACACAAAGTAGAATTCAGAAAGGCAAGCGAACTTCTAGACGACTAGTTTCTAGAATTGAGCCACTGCTGCGCTCTTGAGTTGATGTCGTGTTTGTAAAGCACTTGGAATACCATTTCATAAAATGTGATTCCTTTCTTTTGCGCTTGCGTATCAAGCCATTTGATGCCTTCTGCAAGCTCAGGGTCAGTGTCAGAAAACTCAACTAGCTCATCGACCATCTTTGTAAAGAAGGCAAAGGACCTTTGCATCAAGACTTTATTTTCAGATTGATTATTCAGACCTGAATTCAAATTATATAGACAAACCGCGCCTTTTTGATTGACCATGGAACATCGCCTGTATTCGGACGGAAACGCAAAAAGGATCTCATGGATCATCAAAACCGAAAATGATCTAAAAGAACAGTTCAGGGATCATGCAGATATTTTTCTTGACAAGGTAACAGACCTACAATCGAAGTATATCGCGCTGCATGTTGGGCTGTTTTGGTCAATCGGAGTTTTCATAATAAAAAACGAAGACACAGTCAAGATCCTGCTTGATTCCGATGAAATGATTGCACATCTTTCATCAGATGCAAAATCAGATGATCGAATGCTAGAGCATCGAAAAGGATTCATAAATCAACTAGGCTCGCAGAGGAATCTCAAATTCATCTATGAAAAAATAAACCCTGCAGAAAACAGCGCGACAAAGTTTCTATTTTAAGATCAGGCCCACGTCCATCAGATTTGTATGAGTGGGACCAGTCAGAATCAGTCTATGATGTTTTTTGAAAAATCCAGAAGAGTTATTTTTCAGTAAATAATTTTTTATTTCGTTTTTGCTTGCGGTAAAATCAGATATTGCGCCAGCATATTTTGTATTGCCGTCGATCCCATCAGTGCCAACAGATGCGATCACTGCTGATGAATTTTTTTGCAAGTTTTGCAGCATGTGTAAAACCAATTCCTGATTTCTTCCGCCCTTGCCATTACCCACAACTTTGACAGTCGGCTCCCCCCCAAAGACAAGGCATGACTTTTTTGCATTTGAAAAATTTTGTAAAATTCTTTTTGCGGCATTTTTTACATCGCCTGAAATAGGATCAAGTGTTTTTGTTTTGTAACCAAGACGTGCTGCTTTTCTTGCCATCACATCCAAGCAATCCTTGTTTGTAGCAATGACAAAATTTTGGATTGCCGGTTTTTTTGGAGTCTCGGCTATCTTCCCCATTGCGCCAAGTGTTAATCGCCTCAGGACAGCAGACGGGATTTTCCGCTCCAAGCGGTATTTGCGAACGATTCCCATACAGTCAGAAAACGAAGAATCGTCAAAATATGTAAGGCCGGACGCAATAGAGCTCAGATCATTTCCCACGACATCAGACATTACCAGCGAGACTGCGGGGCAGACCAGGTTTTGAACCAGATTTCCCCCCTTTATTGCAGACAGATGCTTTCGAATGCTGTTGATTTCGCCAATTGACGCGCCGCATTTGAGAAGAAGTTTGGTCGTTTGCTGCTTTTGCGCAAGAGTTATTCCCTCAGGTAGGCAGGCCAGCGCCGAGGCGCCGCCAGAAATTAGAAAGATGACAAAGTCGTTTTTTTCGACATTTTTTAACAGTTTTAGGATTGACTTTGCGGCAGCAATGCTGGACTTGTTTGGAATCGGGTGACCCGACCGATGAACCTTAAACAGCCCATTGCGAAACACAGGCTTGTAGTTCTGAGGAATTACAATTATTCCCCCAGATGATTTTATTTTTGAGTGGACAAGTTTTGCCATCGAGTCTGCCGCCTTGCCAACTGCGACTAGGTAGATTTTCTCATACTTTGATAAAGAGTACGGCTTGTTTCCAACTAGCAGCTTGTTTTTCCTAATCAGGCCAGCAAGTATATTTTCAGGCAGTGCAGCTTGCAACCCAGCATCCAGTATCTCAAGTGCGTTTTGCGTCTTTTTGTTGCGGAGTTGTCTTTTGTTTTGGATCAACCAACTTTGAATTGGCATTAGATCATTTAAGATCACCTGTAAGAAGTGATAATCACTAGAAGAATTTGTCGAAAGAGTTATCTTCTTTACTCTCAATATGCACAATGCAACCAAAATTGGACGATAAAACAGAGAAGTTGGCCAAAAAGATCAGTTGGGCAAACACATCAAGCTTTGACGAGTCGGATATTATCATATTAGGAATACCGGATGAGACGGGATCCCACTCCATATGGTCAGGCACCTCAAAAGCCCCAGACAGGATACGAAGAATTTCGAACGAACGAGACATCTACTATGAAAAAAAACTCCAGTGCCTTGCGCTGCCAACAAAAGGCCTTCAGGACGCAAGGGTCTATGATTATGGAAACATCAAAAAACGGCAGATCCCAAAGACATTTGACAAAATTTTATCTTCCTCAAAAATCCCAATCGCGATTGGCGGGGATCATTCCAACACAGCTGAAATTTTAAAGGTGATGGCAAAAAAGCATGGGCCTGTATCTCTTGTTTATTTTGATGCCCACCCAGACTTTGTATCTCACACTAGGAACTATTATGGCTCAGTCATTACAGATTCTGTAGACCACATTGACATGAAATCAAGCATACAGATTGGCATTAGAAGTCCCGAAACAGAGGAGCTTGCCAACATAGAAAAGCACGGGCTCAAAGTAATCACGCCATTTGACGTAGTTGAGCAGGGAATGAAGGACATATCGAAAACAGTCATGGACACCATAAAGGAAAATGTCTATGTCTCATTTGACATGGATTGCCTGGATCCCGCTTACGCGCCAGGGGTTTCAGTTCCAGTGCCAATAGGTATGGAAAGCCAGGACACCACGCACCTAATCAAGAAGATCGTCCAAAGGGGGATCATTGGGCTGGATATCATGGAGGTTTGCCCAAAACACGATCTAAATAACCAGACGTCACATCTTGCGTCAAGGATGATTGGAGAAATCGTTTCTTCCTGTAAAGTATATTAGTATTTCAGAACACCGCAAAATATGCACACAGTAAAAATTCCAAAAATTATTCAGTTTGGTAAAGACGCATTATCAGAAGCAGAATATCCAAAAAACGCACTTGTGATTACAACTGCCCCTCCTCCAATATCAGCAAAATGGCTGGCGAAGATGGGAATTCAGGACTACATGCTGTATGACAAAGTAGAACCAGAGCCATCAATTGAGACAGTAAACCAGGTCGTCGCACAGTACAAGGCAAAAAATCCATCTTGTGTGATAGGACTCGGTGGCGGAAGCTCACTAGACGTCGCAAAATATTCAGGATCTGAAATGAAACTGGAAAAAATTCTCATTCCAACAACATTTGGAACAGGTGCAGAAATGACCACATACTGCGTTCTAAAGTTTGACGGAAAAAAGAAGCTGTTGCGAGAGGACAGATTCCTTGCAGACAGGGCAATAGTTGACGCATATTTCATGGATGGAACCCCAGAGCAAATCGTCAAAAATTCAGTTTGTGATGCGTGCGCGCAGGCAACCGAGGGGTATGACAGCAAGCTTGGTAACGAGTTCACCAGAACCATGTGCAAGCAAGCCTTTGAGGTTTTGTACGACGCAATAATCAACAACAAACCAGAAAACTATCCATACGGTTCAATGCTGTCAGGAATAGGATTTGGTAATTGCTCTACTACATTAGGACATGCATTATCATATGTCTTTTCAAACGAGGGCGTGGCTCACGGATATTCACTTTCGTCGTGTACCACAGTTGCACACAAGTTCAACAAGTCAATCTTTTACGAGCAGTTCAAAGAAGTCATTGAAAAGCTAAAGTTTGACAGAATGTCGCTAAAGGCTCCACTTGACGAAGCGGCAGATGTGGTAATGACAGACAAAGGCCACTTGGATCCAAACCCAAGACCAGTAACAAAGCAAGATGTCATCCAGTGTCTAAAAGACATCGTTGAAGGAAAACTCTAGAGCCTTCTTTATTTTCTCTTTTATTGCATGGTGCAGAAATCGCACAATTTACTAAACTTAAATACCGCAAAATCTGACCAGAAAAAAGATGCTGAAGTTCGGAATTCAAAACGGTCTGAATGTTGCAAGAGCAGGCTTTAGCGAGGACCAAATTCTAACTGCTTGTCTACTTGCAGACAGAACAGGTTACGATTCTATTTGGTACATGGACCACTCCAACGTACCCCAATGGTCAAAATCAACTGTTTTAGATCCCTGGGTAATGCTTTCAGCGATTGCTGCCACTACTCAACGAGTCGAGCTTGGCACATGTGTCACAGATGCAATAAGAAGGCATCCATCAAACATCGCACTTGCCGCAATTACGCTTGACAGAATTTCCAAAGGAAGGGGAACACTTGGAATCGGCGCAGGCGAGGCGCAGAATCTCAAAGAGTTCAACATCCCATTTGAAAATCCAGTAAGCAAGTGGGAAGAGCAGCTGCAGGTAATCAAGCTCTTGTACGGCTCCAGTCCCGAAAACAAAGTAGACTTTAACGGAAAATATTATCAATTATCACAGGCTTGCCTTCAAGCAAAGCCAATTAGAAAACCACATCCGCCGATATACATGGCAGCAGGCGGACAGCGCACACTGCAAATGACTGGAAAGTACGGAGACGGATGGCTGCCAATAGGATACACACCAGAGCTGTTCGAGGATCACGCAAAGACGATTAAAAAATCAATGAAGGACAACAACAGAACAAAAGAAGATCAAGAAAATTTCCAGTATGCACTTGATATTGACGTTTACTTTTCGGAGGACGCAGAAGAATCTTGGGCAAAGATGAAAGAAGCCGTAAAGGTAAGCCTGTTCAAGCCGGAAGTTTTGAGGGTCCACGGAATAAAAGAGATTGAGGGCTTTGATTTCAAGAAATATTTCACAGAATACTCCATGTCAAACCAGGAATGGATTGTAAAGATGAGAGAGGGCGCAACGACGATTCCAGACTCCGTTGCACGCTCATCAGTAGCAGTAGGAACGCCGGACGATGTAATTCCAGTGTTCGAGAGATTCGTAAGGGCAGGAGTAAATCACTTTGTCATACGATTCTGGGGTTCAAACTATTTTGGCTCAATTGACAAGTTTGCATCCAAAGTGATGCCCCACCTGAAGAAAAACTAGATGCCAGAGACCCCAAAGACAATCGAGTCAACAGTCTGGAACGACATTAAAAAATGCTGGGAATCGGTAATCATACCAGTAGACGAATATCACGGCTTTACAGAGTGCAGGCATTGCCAAAAGCCGATTTCCCACAATGTAAAATCAGAAGGAAAGTTCAAGGTAGTCTGGGTAAAATGTGCGTGTACTAAATGAGCATCATAGAATCGGCAGAGGCCTTTGCAAGGGCAAAAAACGCGGACATTAATTTTTGCAAAAGCATCGTGTTTAGGCTCAAGTCAATTGGTGTAAACGACGAGCAGGTACTTTGCTGTGCCTTTTTGTGCCATTCAAACTCCAGCTTTGATGAAATACACGCAAGGTTTGGACGCGAGGTAGCAACAGGCGTCACATCGATATCAAGGGATTGGACACTTCCAAGAAAAATTCAGGAAGAGCAATACATCAAGCAACTGCAAGACGCCCCATGGGAATCCATCCTGATCAAGCTGTGCGAAATATCTGCGACTCTCAAAATTCTAAAGGACTCGGAGATGTCAAAAACCAAGAGAGGTAAAATCCTCAAACAAAACATCCACTACCTCAACGTGCTAAAAAAGAAAATTTCTGAAAACAAAGTCAGGACGCCCGGAATAGAGAGACTGCTAGACGGGGCCAATGAAACACTGGTGCACTTTAAGCAAAGACCGATCAGTTTCTAAAACGCAGACGCCAATTCAAAAAGACAAGCTTTTGAATCAGATTTTATTTGCAGGCTTATCTTAAATTTGGACAAAATTCAGGTGTATCATGAAGGGAGACATACTGCTGCAAAACGTGCAGGTAAAGGGCTTTGTTCCGGCAACCGCTGGTAAAAACGTAAAAGAAGGAAAAAAGAAGATTCGCGACGCAGTAGAGACAAAGATTGGCAAAAACATAGACAACGTAAGGAAGCGTTGTGACGGCAAGCCGCTCTCAGTGAACGTGGTTTTTTATCTTCAGAAGGACTCGGCACACGCAAAGAAAGATCTCGACGGCCTCTCAAACGTATTGCTTGACGTATTATCGAAGGAAATGTCGAGCAAGGACTCAGAGCCAGGGCTCAACATACTAAATGACGACAGCGTAATCTACAGAATAGTGTTTGAGAAAAAAATGGTAGATTCTGCCGAAGATGAAGGGCTAGCATTTTCAATTTACGAGTGGTCGTACACATAGGCACCGAATAACGGATTTAGGCTCAACTTTAGCGCATTTGACAAAAATGGCTTCATTTAATTACAATAAATCACAATTTTTCCTATGCAGCTGCTGGGAAGACTTGAGATAAAGTCAAAACAAAAGATAGTCGAGTTTCTAAACCAGGAGCACGTAGGGCGAGTCTGCTCAGTAGACAAAGACGGGTTTCCCCAGATAATCCCAATGAACTTTGTCTTTCTAAACGACGCAATCTACATGCACTCTCATACACGAGGCGAAAAACTTGAAAACATAAGATCAAACAGCAAGGTAGGCTTTGAGGTAGACAGGGAGTTAGAGTTCTTGCCGTCATACTTTACGCACCCTACTGACGCATCACAGGCAGACACGTTTTACATTAGCGTAGTAATCAAAGGGATTGGCACCATTGTTTCAGACAAAAATGAAAAAACTCTGGCACTGAACAGATTGATGGAAAAATACCAGCCGGAGGGAAACTATGAAAAACTCACGCCAGACATGGAGGTAGTAAACGAGGTGGCAGTGATCAAGATAATCCCCCAGACGATGCGCGGAAAATACAAAGTTGGTCAGCACATGAATAAGGATGCGTGTAACCAGCTTGCGAAAAAAATCCTAGCCCGAAACTCCCCAACCTCAAAAGAGACTCTGCGAATAATGGGTTTTGAAATAATAGAAAACGATGCAAAGATGGTAGACGAGCCAGACTGGTAGTCTAGTCAGCAGACAGGGTTCCAGTCATGTCAATGTGGTATGGGACGCCTTTTTGTGCAAGATAAAACAGCTGGTTCTGAATCACGAGGGTTTGCTTGTTGTTTTTGTCTGAGAGAATCGACTCATCCAGCGTTCCTTTAATTACAAAAGAGCCCACGGCGTCAGACGCAAACGTCATCAGGACGTCGCCTCCCTTTATTGAGACTGACGAGATTTTGACAGAAATCCTCGAATTGTCAAACGTCATTTTAGCCTCAACCACTTCAAAACTTTCAAGACTAGAGCCCAAAACAGGATGAAGCCTCATCGCAAGATAGGCAGGCTTTGAAGCGCTTGGCGAGCCAGCATAGTAAATTCCGCTCAGATTTAGCTGGAATTCCTTTTTTTCAAGCAGTTCAAGATTCGAAACTTGCTTGGCAGTATTTTCTATTTTGACTGCCTTTTTTTCAGGTGCCCGCATTGGTTCGTCTTTTGACTCCACGGATGCAGACGCAGATGAGAATACAGAATTCTTCAGCGGCATCGGCTGATCATTGCTTGGCACGTCAAGGATTTGAGAGATTTTTTCCTGAGGCATTATTTTTTCTGCCAGTCCGAATCCCCAGAATGCCACTACAGACGCCACTGCAATCGAGCAGATGCCGATCAGGTGAGGGTTATTGCGTTGCAATCAAGACACGTTTTTTGGTTTTTGCTTAAAAGACAGACGTAGAATTCATCAGTGATCAATACATAACAATGTACCAAGACAAACCATAGAGCAAATTCAATGCTTTAAATTTCACAAAGCATGATCGGATCTGTTGCAAGCACACGCATACCAATTGTCATCGGACTTTGAGCCGACAGGAGACCAGCCGCAGGCAATTGCAAAAATAGTGGACGGGGTGAGAAAAAAGAAAGTCCAGACTCTCCTTGGGGTCACAGGTAGTGGCAAGACGTTTACCGTTGCAAACGTAATTGCCCAGACTGGAAAGAACACACTTGTCATATCACATAACAAAACGCTTGCTGCCCAGCTTTATTCTGAACTAAAACAGTTTTTCCCAAAAAACAACGTTGGTTACTTTGTGAGTTACTATGACTATTATCAGCCCGAAAGCTACCTTCCGCAGACTGACACATACATAGAAAAAGACACCGAAATCAACGAAAAAATCGAAAAAATGAGGCTGGAGGCGACTGCGATGCTGCTTTCAGGCGAGCCAACAATAATTGTCGCAACAGTATCATGCATCTACTCACTCGGCTCGCCAGGAGAATGGGAAAAGATGTCAATAACCATAACAGAGGGCCAAAGCATATCGCGCTCCGAAATAATAAAAAAACTCGTCGACGCAAGGTATGAGCGCAACGACGTAGAGATGACGCCGGGTAATTTCAGGGTAAGGGGCGACACCATCGACATAGTTCCGGCATATTCCGAAGACATGATAAGAATTTCGCTGTTTGGAAACGAAGTTGAAAAGATTTCCGTCCTGGATCACATATCGCTTAACGAGAAAAGAAAAACTAGTCTCATCAAAATATTTCCGGCAAAGCATTACTTGGTTGCAGGAGATGTCAGGCAAAAGGCAGTTCGCTCAATCAAAAAAGAGCTCAAGGAAAGACTTGGCCAGCTAAACGAGCTTGAAAGGCAAAGGCTCGAGATGAGGACAAAGTTTGATCTTGAAATGATTGAGGAACTAGGATACTGCTCGGGAATTGAGAATTATTCCAGGCATTTTGACGGAAGGAAGGCAGGAGAAAAGGCATTCTGCCTTTTGGATTTCTTCGGGGACGACTTTTTGCTAGTGATTGACGAGTCGCACGTGACAATACCGCAGCTCCACGGAATGTACGGCGGGGATCACACTAGGAAAAAATCCCTCATCGATTACGGATTTAGGCTTCCTAGCGCATTTGATAACAGGCCGCTGAAGTTTGAAGAGTTCGAGCAGTACATCAAAAACTGCATCTTTGTATCCGCAACTCCATCGGAGTATGAAAGGAAAAAATCATTCCACATCGCAGAGCAGCTTGTGCGCCCAACTGGGCTTTTGGACCCAGTAATCGAGGTAAGGCCCACCAAGAACCAGATGGATGATCTCATTTTGGAAATCGGCAAGAGGGCAAAAGAAGGCCAGCGTGTGCTGGTAACCACACTTACAAAAAGAATGGCAGAAGACTTGGCAGAATACCTCTCAAAAAAAGACGTCAGGGTAAGATACCTCCACTCCGAAATAGAAGGACTGCAGCGAACAGAACTGATAAGACAGCTGAGGCTTGGCGACTTTGACGTGCTGGTCGGAATAAACCTGCTACGGGAGGGCCTTGACATACCGGAGGTGTCACTTGTCGCAATACTTGATGCAGACAAGGAGGGATTTTTGAGAAACAATACCAGCCTGATTCAGACGTTTGGCAGAGCTGCAAGAAACGTGCACGGCACTGCCATTTTGTATGCAGACACCATTACAAAATCAATCAAGTCGGCAATAGAGGAAACAGAGCGCAGAAGGAAAAAACAGATAGAGTACAACAAAAAGCACGGCATAACTCCAAAGACAATAATAAAGTCAATTCCGGAGCAGGTAGCCACACTTGACGACATTAAGAACAAATCACCGCATGATCTCAACAAAGAAAGCATAGAGGTCGAGGCGCAGATGAAAAAATATGCAGAGGACCTTGACTTTGAAAAAGCAATAGAGTGCAGAGACAGATTACGGCGAATCCAAGTCGAAATTGAAAAGAAAACTTGACGGTAAAGAAACGAAGAAGCATCACCAACACCTTATCGCGGTTTGAATCTCTAAAAATGTGAATCCTGTAAAATTCTGACTAACAGATTATGCGGCCCGAAGGTTCCCTGAGGAACAGTCAGCGCAGGTTCGGCAGGCATCGTATGCAAAAAATGCAGTAATCTAATCGGAGCAGATACAAAACTCCCCTCCAAATTTGTTATTAGATATTATTTTTCACAAGTAACCTGACTTTTCATTCCTCCATCATACAGTTTTATCATGGTATCCATATCACAGTCAGAGATGTACGGATAACCGGTTTGAATTGTTGGTGCCATTAGATCCTCAGGTGCGGTGGAATGTGCAAGTCCCAACGCATGGCCGAACTCATGTCTAAGTATGGTTTTGAACTGTTCATCATTTAGTTTGTCTGCCTCATAGATCGTTATTGTAGATTTTAAGATCTGGTTCTGAGAGTCATCAGCTATTGACTTGGTAAATCCAGAATAACCATCACCGTTTCTTTCGTTAGTCAAAATTATTGTAATGTCTCCTTCTCCTGCCTGTGCATCTATTACATCAATACTTGACGGAATGGTAAATTTGGTGGGTTGTGAAGATATGTGCCCAAGCGCACCCTTCCAACCAACATAATATGTTGAAGTCGATCCTTTCGGCCCTTTGTGAAGCAACGAATCATCAATATCAATAGCATTTTCAGAAAGCACAACCTCCTTGATCAATGGAATCTTGTCAGGATATTTGACCGCATTTGTTATTCCGACATGTAGTGTAGAGCCAGACACAAGTCTCCAAGACAGCCAAGTGTCAATTGTATCGCCCCTAAGGTTTTGTATCAAATAGCCGCCACTATTTATTTTTCCCAGATTTGAAACTTGGTATTGTTTTCCCACCAAATCTACAACATATAATGAATATGATGCAAAGATAACAGCAGCAATTAAGGCAAAAGTTGCAATTAGTATTATATTTTTTCTACCAAGTTGAAAGTTTTTTTGTTCTTCAAGATGTACTGTTTTATTCAATACCAGCCGTTCCTGTAAAATCTCATTTTTCTGGCGTTCTGACTCCACTGCCTTATTTTGCAATTTTTGAATTTCGGAATTATCTCTATCACTCTTTTCAACAAGTAGTTGATTGATTTTTTCCAGCAGCATGTTTTGTTGTTCCATCTCTTTTATGGACGATTTTGCCTTATCGTCATCCACATTATTGGTAGATCCATGCATTCTTTTATCAAGTAAGATTTCAATTTTTTGTTGTAATCGTTTTGCGTTTGTGCTAATTATTTCTATTTTGTCCTTTTGCTCCTGAGTCAGACGTCCAAATTTTCCTTGAAACAGCATATCAGTATATGCCCTTATTGGAACCAGTGGGGTTTTTAGCTCATGATGAATTATGTTTAACGAGTTTTCCGTCAGCACTATTTTATTTGACAGAATATTTTCTACGGTTTTTGTTGAAAAATTGTTTGTTGACTCGATGTGATCAATTATTTGTGCAATTTGCTCGTCTTTTGAAATATCACTATTAATAATGCCATCTAATTTTTTCTGAATTAACGCTATCTGTTGAAATTCGCGAATTAGATGATTGGGATCCAATTGGCTATGACTTGACTCTCATCAGATAGTTGAGCAGTTCATCCGGATCGATTGGTTTCCTGAGCACCGAATGAACACCTCTTTCTATCAGATAGGCTTTGTCGTCATCTGAGACCGAAGATGCCGTAAGTGAAATTATTATTTTATGATCCAATTTGTTATTTTTGTGCAGATAGTCGATAATGTCATGTCCCGAAAAATCAGGCATTGCCAAGTCAAGCAGAATGACGTCAAAGAGGCCATTTTCGATCATTTGTAGACCGTTTTGCCCACCGTTGGAAACGTGAATGTCGTGTCCCTTTAATTGGAAATATTTTGCAAACATTGTGGTAATATCCTGATTGTCATCAATCAGCAATATTTTCATTGTACGTTTTCCACATTTGGAAACTAATAAGATTTTCGTACGGAATAAAAATACCTGTAATAACATGATTGAATGTTGAAACTATGTAAGAAAGTATGGACAGGTATTAAAATTATTTAAAAAACTATGAACATGTGTGGACTGTGATTTTTAGGTATCGAATTCAATATAAAAAATAGTTCCCGTTTTGCCGTCACTCTCAACCCAAATTCGTCCGCCGAGTTTTTCTATTATTCCCTTTGAAATGGCAAGACCAAGACCTGTACCGCCAGTCTTCCTTCGCTCCGATGTGTCAACCTGATAAAACTTTTGGAAAAGGTTTTGTTGAGATTCAAGTGGAATGCCAATTCCATTATCTGCAACGTAGAAAACAACCTTGTTACCTTCATTCTTACAACCTACTGTAATCTTGCCATTTTTATCAGGAATGAACTTTATTGCGTTTGAAATAAGATTGTCAAAAACTTGGCGTAGGCGTATCTTGTCAGTGTGAATCACCACAGAGGGGATTTGAGCATCAGTGATGAATTCCTTGCCTTGTTCTATCAACACCTGTCTATAGCTTGAATCAAGACTAGCAAAAAAATTATCGATAGCGAGATCCTCTAGGGTAAATTTCATTTTGTTCAGATCCAGTTTTCGTACATCCATGATATCGCTGATCAGAGATTCTAGTCGCTTTGCATTTTTTTCAATGGTGTCAATTGATTCTAGCTGTTCTCCGTTTAATTCTCCCAACATTTTGTTCTTTAGCATCTTACAATAACCGATGATTGGTACGAGTGGGGTTTTTAGCTCATGTGTTATCATTGCGGAAAATTCTTCTTTTAGTGTGTCTTTTTCTTTTGATTTTTCGAATTCCATGTGCAATTCCATATTTTCTTTTTGGATTTTAGCGGCATTTCTTAATTGCATGTTTGCATTTAGGAGATTTTCTTCAGTATTCTTTTGATCTGTTAGTTCAGTACTGATAGATACGTATTGTTCTGATAAACTGCCACTATCTAAGAATGGAACAATTGTGGTATCTACCCAAAAGTACTGTCCATGTTTACTCACATTTTTTATCTCGCCATGCCACGTATGGCCGCCTGAAATGGTTACCCATAGATCTTTGTAGAATTCTTGGGGATGAAATCCCGACTTTAGAATTCTGTGATTTTTACCAACTAGTTCTTCAGCGGAATATCCCGATACATTACAGAATTTTTTGTTCACATGTGTTATGACGCCGTGTTTATCGGTTATTGCTACCAGTGATGATTCATCCAGTGCGCTTAATATTTTCCCCATCTGGTTTGTTAAATTTAGTAAGTTTTCCCCAGTGTTCTTTTGATCTGTCGGCGTCATACGCATATGTCCAATAATATTTGTTATACATTAAGTCCACTTTAGAGATTGGTATAATGTTTATTAGTTTCTGATACCAAATGTAGTTTTATGTCTTTGGTCAACGTAACTAAATTCATGGACAAACATGTCATATTATTATACGATAGTGAAGAAAATGCGCGTAGAATACAATTTGAATTTTTAAGTATGCCGTTGTCATTAAACAAAAATGCAATTTATCTAACAGAAAATGAATCCAACATCATGATAGAAAAAATGAATGACTTTGGAATTGACACAGACTATTACATTTCAAAAGACCTTTTGCATGTCATACAAATACCAGATCTCTTAGAAAATCCAGAAGGTGCAAAAATAGCAAATGAAAAGTTCATGTCTGGACTTTTAACGTCTTTAAAACCTCCTTATTATGTGGTCGGGAGATCTTTTCCCGATTTAACCAAGGATGGTGCATTATCTGCAGAAATAGAAGCTGAAGTAATGTTTCATTCCAATTTTTCCAGATTTAACGGTGCTTGTTTATGTTCTTATAAAAAAGATTTATTGGCACAACTGCCAGATGATGCAAAACAACAAATTCTTCACAATCATCACACGATGATTGATATTTCAGAACAGGGAACCGTAGTAATCGAAGATTCCGATATGATCAAGTAAACGTCATATAATTTTGTCATACCATCATTTTTGAACCTCGTAAGACTCGGACCGGATTAGCGCATTTAGCAAATCCCGTGCCCGGTTAGCTTTTGACTTGGCTTTTTTGGGCACGTATAAAGGACGCACGTTGCTATTTTTTGGCAAGGTTTGGCTGCAGATAAAGCCCTAGTTTTCCATAACCCTGAAAAACTCAGTCACGTCTTTTTCATTGGCCAATTCATCCAGGTGTGATCGAATCTCGTCCAGAATGGAGTCATATTCCTCAGGATACACTTCTTTGAGCACGGTCAGCAAATAATCAGGATGGTCACAGCAGTCCAAAATCGAACAGTTGTACAGAGAATTGAGCCGGGCCACTATTAGGTGATAGTTGGCATTGCCCCTCATCATCAGGACCATTTCTATACACGACACCAATGCCATTTTATGCTGTTCCGTAAAGGAAGACAACGTAGTTGTATTTGGCATATCATTTTTAACCATTTCCAGGATTTGAAATTCTACAATTTGCCAAAGCCCTCCAAGTTGGATCTAGTGAGATCATAGTCAATCAGTTGTCATCCCAGATTCAAGTAAAAGCTAGAAATTGATCTAAATCACAATGATATGTACGTGCTAGATTTGTTCACCCGTACACACGCCAAGAGGCTATATCACATGACCAACACTAGGTGCTAAAACACATGAACGCTCAGCGACGGGATTTACTGAAAATCAGAGGTGCGCGACACCACAACCTAAAAAATCTCAATTTGGAGATACCAAAAAACAAGCTTGTCATAATTAGCGGCCTGTCGGGCTCTGGCAAATCCACACTGGCGTTTGACACCATTTACGCAGAGGGCCAAAGAAGGTACGTAGAATCACTTTCCGCGTATGCAAGGCAGTTTCTAGAGATGATGGACAAGCCGGATGTCGATTCTATCGAAGGCCTGTCTCCTGCAATTTCAATTCAGCAAAAGACGACTTCAAAGAACCCGCGATCTACAGTCGGCACCACTACAGAGATTTACGATTACCTAAGGCTGCTCTATGCCAGGATTGGGATTCCGCACTGCACAAAATGCGGAAGAAAAATTTCAAACCAGTCAATAGAGTCAATCTGTGAGTCAGTCTTCAAGGATTTTGACGAAAAACAGATTTTGGTTCTTGCGCCCATAATCCAGAGGAAAAAAGGAACGTATGAAAAACTGTTCGAGCAGATGAAAAAGGACGGATACTCGCGTGCGCGCGTAAACGGCCAGGTCGTTCTGCTTGAGAACGAAATTCCAAAGCTCGACAGGCAGAAATGGCACAATATCGAAATCATAGTAGACAGACTAAAGGCGTCAAAGACTGAAAAGAGCAGGCTCTTTGAGGCAGTCCAGACTGCCCTCAAGGCAGCAAAGGGGTACGTGCTGATTTCTTCCGAAAAAGACGAGAAGATGTTTTCGCAGAACAATGCATGCCCATACTGCGGAATAACAATAGGCGAGATTGAGCCGAGGGCATTTTCGTTCAACTCGCCGTTCGGGTCTTGCAAGGCATGCAACGGGCTTGGGGTGAAGATGGAGTTCGATCCTGACTTGGTCATTCCAGATATGACAAAATCAATTCTCGACGGGGCAATCGTACCGTGGAGCGGGAGGTTTTCATCGTTTAGAAGGCAAGAGCTCAGGGCAGTCGGGAAAAAAATAGGATTCGATTTGCTGACTCCGATTAACAAACTAAAACCAGAACAGCTCAAAGTCATATTATACGGAACTGACCAGATGATTCACTTTCAGTACGAATCCAAGACTAGCGATTCGTTCTGGCAGCATACCAATTCCTTTGAGGGTGTACTGAATAACTTACAGCGCGCGTTTATGGAAACGGATTCGGAATCAAAAAGAGATTGGCTAAAGCAGTTTATGCGCGACACACCATGCAGCGTGTGCAAGGGCAAAAAACTCAAGCCCGAATCGCTGGCAGTCAAGGTAAACGGGACTGGGATTATTGATGTCTGCGATTTGTCAATTGACGAATGCTTTGATTTTTTCAAAAACATAAAGTTGACTGAGACTGAAAAATACATTGCAAAAGACATCCTAAAGGAAATCATTGAAAGGCTGGAATTTTTGAAAAACGTTGGACTAAACTACCTAACGCTGAACAGGCAGAGCTCGACTCTGTCAGGAGGTGAGTCGCAGAGAATAAGGCTTGCCACGCAAATAGGCTCAAACCTCACAGGCGTGCTGTATGTTCTGGACGAGCCGACAATCGGCCTGCACCAAAGGGACAATGCAAGGCTAATCAAAACGCTCATCAAGCTTCGCGATCTTGGAAACACGATTATCGTAGTAGAGCATGACGAAGAGGTAATCAGAAACGCCGACTGGATAATAGACTTGGGGCCTGGGGCCGGGATTCACGGAGGCGAGGTCGTCTTTGAGGGAACGGTTCCACAGATTCTCAACAATCACAAGTCGGTCACCGGAGACTATCTCAAGGACAAGAGCATGATCACGCTTTCAGGCAAGACTCGCAAACAGAAAGGAAAGATCACAATAAGAGGGGCCGCAGAAAATAATCTCAAAAAAATAAAGGTGGAAATTCCGCTAGGATACATGGTCACAGTGACAGGGGTGTCAGGGTCAGGCAAGTCCACGTTAGTAAACGAGATTTTGCTAAAGGCACTTGCGTCGCACTTTTACAAGACAAGCGAAAAACCAGGAAAGCACGAGTCCGTAGAGGGAACAGAACACATCGACAAGGTAATCGCAATAGACCAGTCCCCAATAGGGAGAACCCCCAGATCAAACCCAGCCACATATGTCGGGGTATTTACACACATACGGGATCTTTTTGCAAATACCGAAACGTCAAAGGAGCGAGGGTACACGCCGGGGCAATTTTCGTTCAACGTTGCAGACGGAAGGTGCTTTGCATGTGAGGGAGACGGCGTAAAAAAGATAGAGATGCAGTTTTTGTCAGATGTGTATGTCCGGTGCGACGAATGCAAGGGAAAGCGCTATAACTCTGAGACCCTGTCAGTCTTGTACAAGGGGAAAAACATCTCAGACGTTTTAGACATGACAGTGGAAGAATCGCTGTCATTTTTTGAAAACATTCCTTCGATTAGGCGCATTTTGCAAACCATATACGACGTAGGGCTCGGCTACATCAAACTCGGGCAGTCGTCAACTACGCTTTCAGGAGGAGAGGCGCAGAGAGTAAAGCTTGCATCAGAGCTAGCAAAAAGAGGCACAGGTCAGACACTTTACATCCTAGACGAGCCCACAACGGGGCTTCATTTTGCAGACGTCCAGAAACTGCTGGATGTTCTCAACAGGCTGGTAAATCTCGGCAACACGGTAGTGGTAATAGAGCACAACATGGATGTCATAAAGAATTCGGATTGGATAATAGACCTTGGACCTGAGGGTGGAGATAAGGGAGGGCAGATAGTGGCTGCAGGTACTCCGGCACAGGTTGCCAGCAATCCGAAAAGCTACACAGGGCAGTACCTAAAGAAGATCCTAGTAAATTGACATTTAATATCAAAAAGACATCCATCCCAGCACATCCCGGAATTTACCTGATGAAGGATACAAAGGGGAAAATAATCTACATTGGGAAGGCAAAGAACCTAAAAAACAGAGTCCGCTCTTATTTTACAAAAAACCAAAACTACAAGACGCAGAAACTGGTAGAGAAGATTTCAGATATCGAATTTGTCCTAACGGATAATGAGAGTGAGGCATTCTTACTTGAATCGAACATGATAAAGCAGTACCGTCCCGTGTTCAACATAGAGCTCAAGGATCAGCAAAGATACACGTACCTTCGACTGACAAACGAAAAATATCCAAGGCTTCTCGTGGCGCGAAGAACCAGGGTTGGGAAATTTTTGGGAGACGGAAAAATTTTTGGCCCGTTCACACAGGGCAGCTCAAAACTCCTAACAATTGGCTCGCTTCGAAAGGCATTTCAGATTCGCATCTGCAAGAGGCTTCCAAAAAAGGCGTGCCTCGAATACCACCTTGGAAATTGTGAGGCCCCATGCGAATTCAAAGAGGCCCAAGTCAGGTATGAAAAACACGTATCGAACCTAGAGTCCACCCTAAGGGGAAAAGACCAGCAGTCATTTATCAAAAAACTCGAATCAGAAATGGCGGATGCCTCAGAGCACCTACAGTTTGAGCGTGCACGGGAGATACGCGATACGCTCCAGAGACTCGGAAGCCTCGGCACTAGGCAGAAAATGGAAAACGTCAGAGATTCCGACGAGGAATACTTTGGAATAAGAACCATCGACCAAAGCATCCTAATCATGACATTTAGAAAGACGAACGGCGTAATTCGAGACAGCAACAAGTTTGCCTTTGACCTCGTTGCAGACAATTCATTTTCTAACTTCCTATACCAGTATTATTCGACAAATCAGATACCGCCCTACATAATAGTAAACGAGATGCCAGAAAACTCAAAACTGCTTGAGCAGATGTTTTCAAAAAAATCCAACCGACAAGTCAAAATCATCTCCCCCAGTTCCGGCAAAAGAAAAGAGATGATAGATCTTATCCTAAGAAACATAGATTTGATTCAGTCAAAAGGCTCAGATCCTGCACTAATCGAGATAAAAGAGAACCTCAAGCTGCAGGAAATTCCAAAAGTAATAGAATGTTTTGACATTTCAAACCACGGTGCAGATTATGCGGTGGGGGCAATGTCCAGATTTGTCAACGGCAGGCCAGACAAATCAGGATATAGAAAATTCAGGATCAAGACAATTACTGGCAGAGACGACTTTGCAATGATCAACGAGATTGTAAAACGCAGATACTTCAGACTCGATAGCAAAAAATCGCAAATGCCAGATCTAGTCTTGATAGATGGTGGGAAGGGTCAGCTTGGTGCAGCAATGTCCGCATTACAGAGTCTGGGTGTGAAGCTGCAATGTGCATCACTTGCAAAGGAAAACGAGGAGGTGTACGTGCCATCTCAAAAAGAACCAATCATAATTGCAAAAAGTAGCCAGGCCCTCAAAATACTGCAGTTTGCCCGCGATGAAGCCCACAGGTTTGGCGTAACGTACAACCGGGCTCTCCGCAAGATAAAACACAAGCCATAGTTAGAAATTTGTCCAGTTATACCACAATACAGTAAACATTTGTTTACATTGCCGAGAGGCAATTTTATTTTCTTATAACGCCATTGAAAAGATCTGGCAGCATCTAATGTTTACCAAGCCATTTTTGAAGCGAACCTAGATGGAAGGCTGGAAGAACTCCTGATTAATTTGCTAAGATACAACTCTTCTGCAGATGTGCAGGAGCCCATCAGGGTTTTTTTGTACAGTTACCAGATAATGTCGGATAATTTTTGGTCCATGTACAAAAAGGCAAAAACATACGAGGATGTCCTGGGATGTTATTACCAGTTTTCAAAAAACCAGTGCACCATAATTGAAACGCTTCTTGAGAATCTCAAGCTCACGCTAGAGGATTACAACATAAAAGAAGACATGCAATTGATGCTGAAAAACGGTTTTACGTTTTAGGCGTCATAATCAAAAATAACTTTAACAAGTGCAAATCACAATAATGTAAAGATGAATCGCGTTCCAGACAATACAATACAAGACATCATGCGGGATCAGGTAGACTGCAGACTCGTAATCGCGAAGAATTTTCTTGACAGAATCACGCCATCAATACCAAAAGAGAACAGTTTTGAGCATTTTCTGCTTGAGACAAACATAGACGCATTTTTGTTTTTTTCATCAAGCATCATAGACATGATCAAAGTCGAGATAAACAACAAATTTAATTTGTTTGACAAGGAAAATGTCTTTTACATCCACGGCATACGAAAAAGGCTTGATGGCTCCGGGATTCAAAAACAAATAAAGGATGTCATCGCAAAATATTTTTCCGTCCCGGCACACTGCGAGCAGCCAGATACAAAACCGAGACGCATAAAGACAGACCTAGGATACTTTGACGCAGCAAACAGCACCCTGTGGGAATTACAAATATTGCGAAACAAGGCAGTTCACGGAAAAATACTCAGCATCATAGATCATAAAGCAAGCATTGATTTTACCATCAGGGATTCCGGCATGCGGAAAAACCCAAAGTATACAGTCACACTAGAAAATCCAAATGAGTATTTTTTGCAAATTTTCAATAATTTGGCTTCCTTTGTAAGACAGATTCGTCTGCTAAACCCCCAGAAAACCCAATCATCTCACCACACAGAGCAATTTGACTTTAAACTAGAATAGAATATGCAAGCAGGAATGCGTAAAGAATCGAGATGTTGACGACAGTCACGATTATTCCGACTTTCGAAAATTCTATAAACGAGAATGCCTTTTCTCTTCTTTTTTCCGCAGCTTCCAGTATTATCACATTGCTTGCAGCCCCAAGTATGGTGAGATTGCCCGCAAGGGTGCTTGCCCCAGCAAGTGCCATCCAAGCAAGAGTATCATGACTGGCGTATCCAAGATGGTGCAGTATCGGCAGATAGATTGAGACAAACGGCACGTTACTCATCAGTTGACTCAGCCCAACACTTGTCAAAACAATATTTAGTACGGATGATGGATCGGACCGATTCAGATGTGGAAACACGGATGAGAAAAGTTCTATTGCTCCACCGTACCACAGACCGCCCATAAAGACAAACATTGACATGAAAAACACGATTATTTGCCAGTTAATCCCACGGAGTATTTCTTTTCGTTTCGTACTTGTGATAAACAGTACAAGGCCTCCAATCAACGCAATGTGGCTAAAGTTCAGACTAGTCTGAATTCCAAATGCTTTCATAAAACCCACTGCAAAAAAACCAGATATTACAATCAGCGTTATTGCAGACGATGTCTTTGCCAGACGATAGTCAGCGATAAGGTCCTTTGTTGCAATCAGTTGCGATGGAATCGCATGTGCCAGTTCTTTTTTGTACATTCGTTTTACTACGAGATATGTAGCTCCAATGCATGCAAGCGTCGGAGCCGCAAGATACTGCAAAAAAGTCAAAAACGGATATTCCACCCCACTAGACAGTGAGATCAAGAGATTCTGTGGGTTTCCAATAGGAGTCATTACACTTCCAATCGTCACTCCAAATGCCAAAGTGATCAGAAGGGGGGCAGATTTTACCCTCATTTGTTTTGCAATGCCAATAACAATTGGGGTGGCGACAAGTGCCACAGTATCGTTTATCAAAAATGCAGACAATGTGCCAAGAACCAATAAAATAAACCACAGCACCCGATCAGGGGTTTTGGCATGCTCGAGAATTTTTATCGTGACATATTTGAGAAGTCCTGACGCTTCAAGCCCAGATACTAGGATGAACATGCCAATTAGGAAAAATATCACATCAAAGTTAATCGACTGATACGCGCTGTCCAACGGAATTATTTGCAACAAAAGTACTGCCGTCGCGCCGGCAAGCATTGTTGCCCACATTGGAAATCGCATTCCCCCAATGTTTCGAACTGCAATCAGGCCATACACCACAATAAAAATTGCAATCGACGCTACAGATGCAAAAGTCATATCCATGTTTACAGTTATTTTTTAATCCAGTATAATTCAAACTCGTAATTAGCTTTATTTAGCCTAGGTCAGTCACAAGCGACATGACAGCCGCAGACAAATTCGGCATCGCAGTAGCGGTAGGCATCACTATCGTATTCGTTGCGATTGCCATGGGTTTTGCATCAATGGGAACAACAACATCACCAGTTTCAATGCCAGCGCCAACTCCAGCACCTACACCGGCACCAACTCCAGCTCCGGCTCCAGTTGAGACCCCGGTTCCAGCACCAGAACCAACTCCAGCACCAGTTGAGACTCCACCTACACCAGAACCAGCCCCAGTTGAGACTCCGGTCGAGACGCCATCTGCACCATCAGCAGCAGACGTAGCGATTGCAGTAGGAGCTTCAAGTCCTGGATGTGAAACGACCAGCGAATGTTTCGTACCAAACACAGTAACAGTCAGTGTTGGCGGTACTGTAACATGGACAAACAATGATGCAGCAGCACACACAGTAACCAGCGGATCAGCATCAGATGGACCAGACGGCACATTTGACAGCAGTATTTTCATGTCTAAAAAGACATTTGAACACACATTTGACAAAGCTGGAACTTATGATTACTTTTGTGTAGTGCACCCTTGGATGACAGGAAAAGTCGTAGTAGAATAGACATTTCTGCATCAAATTCATTATTTTTCTTTTAATTTTTGA
>SCVO01000024.1 GCA_004322465.1 Candidatus Nitrosotenuis sp. | reverse complement strand
TCGCTGGACGTTAATAAAGTGGTCTTATATCTTTTAGGTCGTGGAATTACTAGTTGCGTATGAGCAAGACCCAGCTGGCCATAACATGGCAAAATTCATCTCAAAACAAATGAAAAAAGACGGCGACGTTTATCGGGGAAAAAATTTTGATCTGGTAATTATTCCGACTCCTGCAATTTCTGCGGATTGGCTTGAGGAAAAATATCATTATGACGGATTTGTGTTTTTGTCAAAACATGCTGCACAGTCTGGAGAACTCGCCCTTACGTGCCACAGCACTGGAAACTTTGGCACTGCGCAATTTGGTGGAAATGATAGACAAGTCGCAGTCCCGCATCCGCATCTGCAAAAGTCGTATCTCCAAACACTGTGGAAAAATAGGGCTGACTTTTCCGAATTTCAAATTGTAATGGAAGCCACTCATCACGGGCCAACTGCTTTGAGCAAGCCTACAATATTCATCGAGATTGGAACAACGGAAAAGCAATGGAGCGATGAATCACTTTGCAATTCCGTCGCAAAACTAGTGCTGCAGACCCTGTCTGAGCCGATAAGGACTAATCCTGTGGCAATATGTTTTGGCGGCACTCATTATCCTGAAAAGTTCACAAAAGAACTCATTGAAGGAAAGCATGCGCTGGGAACCGTGATCCCAAAACACGCACTTGAATTTCTTGACGCGCCTCTCTTTTCTCATATTTTGGACAGGAACAATGCAAAGACTGCACTGCTTGACTGGGGAGGACTGGGATCGCACAAACAAAAGGTAATGGATTTAATCGCTGGTGCCGATATGGAAGTGATAAAACTTTGAATGATCTTGAACGTAGGGTTTATCAAAAATTACTCAGGGTGCCAAAAGGAAAAGTTACAACATATGGCGAACTTGCAAAGGCAATTGATCTTCCAAATGGCCAGCGGGCAATTGGCCAAATCATGAACAAAAATCCATTCCCAGTAATAATTCCATGTCATCGAGTAGTCAAGTCTGATGGAAAAATTGGCGGATATTTTTACGGCGAAGACGTAAAGACTAACATGCTCTCAAAGGAAGGAGTCTCAATTAAGAGTGGAAAAATTCAAAATTGGGAAAAAACTGTTTTTCGATTCTAAGCCTTGCGTCGTGCCTTTACTTCGGCAATCAAGCCTCTTAGGTGAGCAGTGTCTTTTACTGTATTTCCGCCTACCTTTCTGTAAAGTTCCCAGAATTCGGGATTTGTAATGTCTTTTCTGTCCTTTGCTACTTTGAGTCTATATCGCAATGCGCGCGTTCTTTTTACGTAGACCTCTTTCTTTCCTACACGCGCACCCTTTCTTCCTTTCTTTGAACCAGTAGTTGCACCTCTTTTGGATTTTTGAGCTTTCTTGAATTTTGATCTTCCACGAGATGTTCCTTTAGCTGGCTTGATTGTAATTGCACCCGCAGTTATGAGACTTCTGATGTTATCGCGAGTGATTGCATCTGCGATGTCGTCTGTGCTCTCAGTATCGAACTTAATTCTGCTCAGTCCTACTCCAACGACTCGTGATACGAGACGTTTTTTCGCTCTAAGATTTACTACCACTAGTCCTCACTCTCGCATTGAAAACCTTGAATTTCTTTTCCATTGCTTTTTTAACTATGTCTAATCTTTTCTTTGTTCCAACACTGTGGCCAATTCTTATGCCGTCTGTCTTTGGATTTAGTTTTTCTAAATCGGCAACATTGTGAACTAAATTATCTGTAAATCCTGATGGGTGCAAGCCCTTTGCTATTTTTGGACCGCCATAGCCTACCTTGACTAGTCCTGGTCGACCTCTGAACTTTTGTTTTCTTTGATGGTTGTCTATTCCCTTCGGTTTTCTCCAAGCTACCTTGATTCTTGCATATCTCCAACTTTCTTGTCTTACAAAGTCTGGCCTGTGTTCTGCAATTGTTTTTCGTAATGCCAGTTCTTCTTTATTGATGGTCAACATACGAACTCTTAGATTTTACAATAAATAGGTTACTTGTACGGATCAGCGCGTAAAAAAGTAAGAGATAATAATGAACTTGCAGCCGGATCGAACATTTGACGTTTACGCCTATATTCTATGAAGTTAGGGAGATATACGGACATGAATGATCCTAAGCAGACCATTACTACCAAGTTTGTATCTCAGATTGAGGAATTTGGTATAAAGCCATCAAAAATTCATCGAAACCTCTCGCCCGAAGCGCTAGTAGAACTTGCAATGCAAAAAAACGAGGGCATGCTTACGACTACTGGCTCCCTTGCAGTAAAAACTGGTAAATACACAGGAAGATCTCCTGATGACCGCTATATTGTGGATGATGACGAAACACATGATACTGTTGATTGGGGAAAGGTTAACCATCCAATCCCGCTTGACAGATTTGACAAGATTTTCAACAAGATGAAGAAATTTGTCGAAGGAAAAGAACTGTTTGTATTCGATGGTTTTGTGGGGGCGGACGCTGACAACCGTCTTGCTATTAGGGTAATCAATGATCACTCCTGGCAGAGTCTTTTTGCAAGGCAATTGTTTGTCAGGCCATCTGCAGCAGATCTTGAGAACCACGAGCCGGAATTTACAGTAATGTGCATAAATGACTTTGAGGCAATTCCAGAAGTAGATGGAACCGGTTCTAACGTTTTCATACTGATAAATCTGACAAAAAAACTTGTTTTGATTGGCGCTACAAGCTATGCCGGAGAGATGAAAAAATCCATGTTTTCCGTCATGAATTATCTTTTGCCAAAGCGTGGAATCTTTCCAATGCACTGTTCTGCAAACATTGGGAAAAGCGGTGACACTGCGTTATTCTTTGGCCTTTCTGGTACTGGCAAGACAAGTCTTTCTGCTGATCCAAACAGGATGCTGATTGGTGATGACGAACATGGTTGGTCAGACAAAGGCGTTTTTAATTTTGAAGGTGGCTGTTATGCAAAATGTATCAACCTGAATCAAGAAGCTGAACCGCAAATTTGGAATGCGATAAGATCAGGTGCAGTATTGGAAAACGTGGTGATTGACAAACAAACGCTCAAACCAAACTTCGATGATGGCTCGCTTACAGAGAACACCCGGGCTGCATATCCGCTTGAGTACATCCCCGCCGCAGTCTTTCCAAGTGTTGGTGGACATCCAAAGGTAATTGTGTTTTTGACAGCAGACGCGCTTGGAGTATTGCCTCCGCTTTCAAAACTTACCAAGGAAGGCGCGATGTACCACTTTATGTCTGGATATACAAGTAAACTGGCAGGAACAGAGAGGGGAATAAAAGAACCAAAAGCCACGTTTTCAGAATGCTTTGGAGCTCCCTTCATGCCTAGACCTGCAGAAGTCTATGCTAAATTATTGGGAGAAAAAATCAAAAGTCACAATACCGTTGTTTACCTAATTAACACTGGATGGTCAGGCGGACCATATGGTGTCGGAAAGAGAATCAGCATCAAGTACAGCAGGGCAATGGTCACTGCTGCCCTGACTGGGGCGCTTGATATCGTAAAATATAGACATGATCCTCTCTTTAACGTGGATGTTCCAACTGAATGTCCAGGTGTTCCATCCGAGGTGCTAGATCCAAAAACCACATGGCAAGACAAAGACGCATACGAACTTTCTGCAAAAAAACTAGCTCAGATGTTTGTAGACAACTTTGCCAAGTTCAAAAGTGTGGCGCCGGAAATAGTAAACGCCGGAACAAAGCCGTAGTCATTTTTTCCTAATCATTATTCCGACTATTGATATCGTGCCGATAATTCCGACGATGACTAGCAGCTGTCTTTGCGGTATCCCAACTGCGCTAAAATCAATCTGACCTTTTGCTGGCGACTCGACAAAAATTGCGTTGTATACCCTAGTCGTATCGTTTTTCGCTTTGATATCTGCCTCAATCCAGTACTGTCCTGCCTCATGGATTGCGATGGATTCGCTTTTTGTCGGCGTTATGGATGCAGTGCTGACGAGGTTGTCATCCTTATTGTATACTGAGATCTTTGCATAAGACCAAGTGTCATTTGAGTAGACTCTAAAATTCAATTTTCCATCATCGTCAGTTACGCCAACTGAACTTGCTGATATTCTTACAAGCATTGGAACGTGATACTTCATTGTTCCGTCATCCACCGTGATCATTCCTTGATATTCTCCCGGGATTTCTTTTGCAAGACTGGATGTGATGTAAAGACGATTGCCGCCAAATGAGTAATCGAAACCTGCCGCGTCTTCGTTTAACTTGAAATCCGCCCTTATTTTTGGGGATTCTTGATTGATTGTTTTTATCTGCAGCAGCGAAGTCTGTGTCTTGGTGTATGGCGATAAATCAAAGATGACATAGTATGGCGTTATGACCAGATTCGCATTAAACGCCTTTGTTACGTTTAGTCTGCCGACTCCGCTTATTTCGAGCGGAAACGGGGTTCCATATGTGTCTGATATTGGGTCTGCCGTAGTCGAGATTATCGAATTGATCTCGTATGGCGTTAATTTTGGATTCTTTTGCAACAAGATTGCGGCTGTACCGGAAACATGCGGGGCTGCAAAACTAGTTCCGCTTGTCAGATTGTAATTGCCTTTGATTGAAGTGGTGTTGACAAAAACTCCAGGTGCCACTAGGTTTGGCTTTATGTAAAACGGAGATACAGGACCACGCGAGCTGAAAAATGAAACAAAGTCTGGATGGTAAAACGTGTTGAGCGTACCAACTGTCTTGTTCTGGATTATGTTTTTCAACAATAAACCGTCCTCTCTTGATATTGACACGGCGGGAATCGTCGGTTTATAATCTGGACCGGTAAGCTTGTGGGTTAACTCTCCAAGAAATATCCCTGGCTCATTGTTGTACACTATGATGGCTTTGGCGCCAGCATCTGCGGAATTTTTTTCCTTGTCTGAAAAATAGACAAGCTCATCTTTTTTATCGCTACCGCGCTCGACTAACAGAATTTTGCCCTTTGCATCAATTCCAACAAGATCTTCTGCTCTGCCGTATTTGCCAAAAACAATTTCAGCTACTACTGGTTCGCTTGTTGGCTTAATCCCAGCCATTGGCAAGACCTGCACGCGCTTGCCGTCGATTTGAAGTGTTGCGACGAGGCTGGATGTGATGTTGTTGTATGTTGCGCCAACCGTAATCGTATTGGGATCCTTTCCAGGACTTCCTATCGTCCTTGGATCGGGACCGCTGTTTCCTGCAGCTGTTATCACCACAACCCCGTTTTTTACGGCATAGTTGATTGCCTCATCGATTCTTTCGTTTGTCCGATTGACTCCTAGGCTTATGTTGATCACATTTGCGCCGTCGGTCACAGCCTGCCGTATTGCCTTTACGATAAGATCCGATGATACACCTTCACCGGTATCTGAAACGCGGTACGCTAGAATTTTTGCGGCCGGTGCAATTCCTTTTAGATTTCCGTCTGCAGCAATTATCCCTGCAACCTCGGTTCCATGTCCGTTAGTGTCGATTGGAGAATTGTCGTTTTCAACAAAGTCGTATCCACCAATTACTTTGCCAGATGGACCAAACCCTAAGAGATCATGATGATTATAGTCTACACCTGTATCGATTACTGCCACCTTAATCCCATTTCCATTAAAGCCTAAATCATGAGGATAACTTGCACCGACGTATTTGCTACTCTTATCGAGTAGAATATCCAATGTGGTATCTGGCTGCATTTTCTGGGAAACTAAAATGGTGCCAATTAAAACAACAAGTGCGCAAAAAATTATCTTTTGATATTTCATTATCTGTCCTTCTCCACAGGGAATAAAATCCATACTTGAATTTTATTTCTGATGGTAAGCGTCGTCACATCGGCGAATGCGGAAAACAAGACAAATCATTAAATTATGAACGTCTGTTTACTACGCATGGGAAAATTCACACTTCCTGAAGTACCATATGCTTACGATGCATTAGAACCACACATCGACGCAAAAACAATGGAAATCCATCATACAAAACATCACCAAGCTTACACCAATGGCCTAAATGATGCCTGGGACAAGCTAGGATCTGACCTGCAGCAAAAGGATCTCCTTGATGTTCTTGCAAACATAAACCAAGTACCAGATGCGGTACGCGGTGCAATCAACTTTCATGGTGGTGGCTATGACAATCATAAGCTATTTTGGAACAACATGAAACCAAATGGCGGCGGCAAACCTGGCGGTTCAGTCGCAGACGCAATCAACAAAACATTTGCTAGTTTTGATTCCCTCAAGGAACAATTCTCAGCAAAAACCACCGGCGTTCAAGGAAGCGGCTGGGGCTGGCTAGTATTCAACCCGAAATCAAATAGCGTTGAATACAAATCGATGCCAAATCAAACAAGTCCTAGAACTGAGGGGCTGGTTCCACTGCTAGGTCTTGATGTTTGGGAACACGCATACTATCTCAAATACCAAAACAAAAGAGCAGACTATGTTGCTGCATGGTGGAACGTCGTAAACTGGGACGAAGTAGAAAAGCGTTATTCCAAAGCTAAATAATTTATCTTCTTTTTTTGTCTAGTTCTCCATCCAGATGTTTTTGATCTTTTCCTTGGTTCCTATTGCAAATGCAATGCCCTCCCATGGGTCTGAGAATTTATTGTAAAATCTGTGAGGCACCTTCGGCGGAATGAAAATCATGGTATTGGGAATGACAGTTCTTGTTTTCCTTCCAACCGTTACAACGCACTTTCCTTTAAGGGAATAAACAAGAACGTACTCGTTTTCATGAATGTGCAATTGATGCACATCGCCTGCCTCGATTCGTCCTTCAAGTCCAACTATTCTATTCCCTTTGATTTTTTCATTTAGAATTAACTTTATCTTCAGTCTGTCCGTCGGATGTTCTTTGTATGGATGAATCCATTTTGTTTTTGACTTTACAAATAATCCGTTTTTCTTTGAAATCATTTGCATTCGGTTTTACTCAACAAATGCATTTATAGGCATCTGGACTGATTTTTTTGTAAATGAGCGAAGAACAAGGCCAGCAGCTTCTTTACCAAATGCAAATGCTTGAGTCCTATGCTGTAAGCTTGGATCAAAAAGAGGAAGCAATTATGACTTATCTACGGGAGGCGATATCTTCAGTTGAGTCAATCAGGGGAATTCACCAAAATCAGGAACTTGAATCGTTAATCCCTGTGGGTCTTGGCACATACGTAAAAGCTAACATTTCTGGAACATCAAAGGTACTGCTAAACGTGGGCGCGGGAATTGTAGTTGAAAAGGAACACGATTCTGCCATTAACTACCTTGAATCGAGAATAAAGGAACTCCAAGTGGCGCTAAACGAGGGCGCTTCGCAAAAACATGAGGTCTTGATGAGGCTGGATCATCTAAAACAAGAAATGAACCGATTAATACAATCTGCAAATCCTCCACAATAGTGAAATCCGATGTTTGATAAACTACGCAGCGCCTTCTCATCTGTCGCTAAAAGCTTCGGCGAAAAGGAACTAAAAGAAAATGACATTGATGAAATTTTATTCCAGCTTGAAATCGCGTTAATGGAATCTGACGTTGCAACCGAGGTAATC
>SCVO01000023.1 GCA_004322465.1 Candidatus Nitrosotenuis sp. | reverse complement strand
TTACACCATGGCAACTGAACAAACACAAAAGCTTGTAACCGTCACGCCAAAAGCCGCAGAAAAAATCTTGGAATTCATGAAAGAAGAGGCAGAAAAGCCACAATTCCTAAGAGTTTACGTTCAAGGCGGAGGATGCTCAGGACTCTCATACGGCATGGGATTTGAAGCCAAGCCAGAAGAGGACGACACCATAATTGAGGAATCTGGAGTAAAACTTCTAGTAGACAGCTACAGTCAAGAGCATCTACAGGGAGCAAACATTGACTATATCGAAAGCCTGATGGGTTCTGGATTTAAGATAAACAATCCAAACGTCACAAAATCATGCTCATGTGGTCATTCTTTTAACACAGAATAAATCTTCAATTTTTATCATTTTTGAAATTTGTTTTTAGCGCGAGCAGATCAAGTCTGCATTTATAGATCACTCATTGATAGATCCAAGTGGTTTTGCAGACATCTTGTGTATCTGAATCGTACTGGTGATGGAGTCAGAACATCTTTGGATTTTAATTCTTGATTTTTTATTTTTGATCTATCTTTGTCTTGTACAATGAATAAGTCACCACCCAATAGCCTACAAACCACATGGCGTTAACTGGGCTTTTTGGGTCATACTGGTTTAGTGCTTCTAAATGATAGTACCAAACGTCTGCTCCCGTGTTTATGATCAATCCAACTAGTAATACAAACCAAGAAGTAGCCAAGAATCCTCCTTTGAAAAGGCTTGCTCCATAAGCGGTAATTGATAGAGTGACAGCAGAAAACATGACAAACAGAGATCCATAAAACAATTCAAAAGATGGATTTGATAGTGTATCTGGAGAAATAAAAAAATATGTTAATGTTAGCAGCAAAGAAACTAGAGACATTCCGATAATCGCAAATTTTCTTACTCTTGGTTGGAAGTATTTGATATGTATTATGACATATGCAATTTGACAGGGATATGCAGAAATAAAAAATGCATCGGCAATTGAGGGGTATGGACTAGTGTCTAGTACCAGATCTTCTAGGGTGTAAATGGTTTCTCCGATAAAAATCAACAAATAACCGATACCAAGAATAAAAAAAGATCTTCCAAAAGTTTTACTCATTTTATTTAGGCTAGCCATCACAAACGACGATACGCAAGTAATCAGGGGAAAAATTATCAGAACTTCGGAAACAATTCCATTTGCAAGGTTTTCATCTAATGAATTAATGATAAAATACAGTCCTGCATTTCCCAAAACTAACAATAAAATTATTTTATAATTAATTTTATTTTCCATTTTTTCTGGGCATATTTTTACTTCTTTTTCTTTTTTGAAGATGGTCATAGGTGTGTTTTAGAATGTGAGCACGTCTGTAATTGAGGTTGGCACGCCTATCTGAACTCCATTAATCTGAGACCTTTTTTCGTAAGAAAATTATTCCGACAATTATGAAACCAATTGAAATAATGTTGTTCACAAGTATGTTCTCAGCAAGAAGCAAATTTGAAAATACTGTACCAAATACTGTAGTTGAAGAAAATACCAAAATTGTATTTACTGCGCCAATATGTTTCATTGCTGATATGTAACACACTGCTGCAATTCCAATTCCAAATATTCCAACAAATAGGATGCCTGGAATCTGTGAACTATCAATATAAATTGGAATTCCTAAACTGATCATAGTGATGAAACATGCCCCAGCTCCTACAAAAGATGTGATCTGCATTATCTGACTCAATCTAATTGAATCTGAAATGTATTTGTAAAGACTAACTACAGTTCCTAACAATAATCCTGAAATTAGAACAAAACTATCCCCGAGTATGTTTGTGGAAAATATTTTTCCAGCTATTCCGTCTTGGAGAAAAGGAACTAGCACTGCCCCAATTATTATTAAAGAAAGCGGTAACGTCTCAATTTTCTTTAAACGCTCACCAAGAAAAGTGAGCGCTATGATGATACCAAAAACAATTTCACTGTTTAAAAGAATTTTTGCGTTTATGGCAGTTGTTTCTTTAAGACCATAAAAAAAGAAAATAGTACTAAAAACTTCAATCACGCCGACTATGATTAATAATGACATTGATCTCCTGCTCAACGCGTTTTTCCCTCTATTTTTTCTGGAAAATGCAAACGGTGTAAACAAAATACCGTTTGCCAAATATGAAATAAAAACCAAGACAAAAGGACTGGATGGTATTTCAGACGCCATCATTGGTTTTGGCAAAACATCCCCTAGTGCCTCTAGTCCTGCTGCTAACAACGCAAATCCAATTCCGATGGCAATCTTTTTTTGAGAATTTCGGTTTAGCTCTGAAATTCTTGCAGTTGTAACGCCAAGGAAATGTCTGCCAACCGTCATTTCCATTAGTGGAAATATGCCTCTGCAACTAATAACCATGTCTTTTGACTCTCTCAGAAAAATCCAAAAATATGCGATTAAATTCCCAATTTCGGTAACAGAGTACTTGATAGTTTTTTTAAGATATTAAGTCCTACAAAACTGGATGGAAGAAATTGTACCAAATAAGATCAAAAGTTCAATCAGTTACAGAGTGATTTTTATAATTATATCTGCTAATGTTGCCGCTCATTATTATGGGGTTCTATCAAAAAATGATCTTTTTGTTTATGTGTTTTCAATTGCATGTCCTGTGACTGCTGGAATCGCCAGTCTGATTGTTTCAAAAGGATATTCTACATCTGTCACTTCCAAAGTTTTTCAAAGAGGATTTTTTTGTTTAGGAATTGCGCTTTTTTTTACAGCTACCGGTGATTTTATTTATTTTATTTATGATACAAATAACTCATATCCATCAATTGCTGATATTTTCTATTTTCCTTTCTATCCTCTCGTGATAGCTCATCTTCTTTTAAACATTCGATTTTTCAAATACGACTTTCCAAAAGTTTTACTAAAAAAGGATCGACTAGATCTAATTTGGCTGGTTTTAATACCCTCAGCAATTTTTACATTTTATATTTTTCTAAGTGATGGTTTATCGTATTCTGTTGAAACGCTACTCAGCGATTATTATGTAGCCATTGTTGCAATTTCTTTATCACTTAATATCTATGCAGTTAAAATCTTCAAAGAAGGTGCACTTGGAAAACCTTGGCTCTTACTGTTATTTGGAATTTTGGCATTTGATGTTGCTGATGTTATTTACTATCATTTGGAATCACTGAATTCATATGATGCGCTAAATCCAATAAACATGCTTTGGAATATTGGATATCTACTAATCTTCTATTCACTTGTCAAGCACGATAAAGTTATTTAATATTTTTAAATTTTGATTATTACCTCCTTTTGCTGTTTTAATTTATTATTTCATCGTTAAAAGCAATTCTTAAATGTCATATTTTCAATTATCAAAGTTTTATAAAAAACGAATTACAATACAAAATATTCCGCATCCGGATGATGCACTATTATGGCCGCAGTTGACTGCTCTGGGATGATCTGGCCTGCCTCAGTTAGGGTCATTCCTGACTTTTCAGGCTGCAATAACTTCCACACCAAGTGGTGCTGGGACACATCTGGGCAGCTTGGATAGCCCCAGGAATAGCGCAGTCCGCGCTTTTCCCCAATCTTTAGCTCATTTCGTATCATATCATTTGCAATATCTGCCAAAGCCTCCGCCGTCTCAACTGCCAGTCCGTGCAGGTAATACGCGTCGGTATACCTGTCCTCCTTGTTCCATTTGTCGATTACCTCCTGCACCCTTTGCCCAACCGTCACTGCCTGAAATGACACGACATCATTTTCCCCAAAATAATCACTCAGACACAGATGCTTGCTCTGCGAAGAGCGGGGAAAGTCAAACTCCACCTGCCCCCCCGGATAGTCCACCACAAGTTTTCCATTCGTTCCATGGCACGCAAAATGCCCGTACACTATTTCCGGCTCAAAGAGTTTTTCGTCAGTTACCTTTTTCTTCCACTCTTCTAGGAGTTTTTCTCCCTCCGCGTCCGCATCCTTCATGCTGTTCCCGCGCAGGCCCCACGACAAAGAGAACAGGGACTTCTTTGACAGCCTGCGCCACACCTGTTCCAGATCGATGTCCTTTGCCCCAAGTCGAACAATGTTGGAAAACGGGGCAGCTGGCGGGGCGACTGGCCTAATGCCGCTGTGCGATATGGCGGACTGGTCTGCCTTTTCCACTTTTGTCTCCTTCCACTTTTCCACCTTCTCGGCCCACTCTTTAATCAAAACGTCTTTTTCGGATATTATCCGGTCCATCGTCTTTAGCCCGTCAAACATCGTCCTGCAGAAAAACACTCCCGACTGGTATATGCCGCCGTCCTTTGCTATCCGATTAATGTAATTGCTGTTGATGGCAGCCCCTCCACACAGGATGGGAATGTCCAGCTTGTTCTGCCGCGCATATTCCACAAAATACTGCATCTGCTTTGATGTCGACACCAGCAGTGCCGACAGTCCTATGGCATCCGGCTTTGTCTCGTTTATCTTTTCTACGAATTTCTGCAGCGGCACCTGCTTTCCCATGTCGTATACCGTATAGCCGTTGTTCTCAAAGATGGTCTTGACCAGATTCTTTCCTATGTCGTGCACGTCCCCGTATACCGTTCCTAGGACCAGCTTTCCCTTGCTTGTCCCCTCCTCCTTTAGGAGGTATTTTTCCAATTCCACAACTGCCGCCTTCATGCACTCTGCCGACTTTAGGACAAACGGGAGTATCAGTTCTCCTGCGCCGAACTTGTCGCCCACCTCCTTCATCGCGGGAAGCAGGTCGTCATTCAGGGTCTGTATTGCGGCCTGATGCGTTACCTCTTTTTTTGCCTTGATTGTTATTGCTCCATTTGATTCCTCAAGCGATACGTCCTGTCCGATCTTTTCCTTTATTGCCAGGACGACGTCTCGCTCGATTCCGTCCTTTAGCCTGTTTACTATTCTGAAATTTGCGCGCCTTGCGGCACTCCATGTCGGATCCACTTCTACCTTTTTTGATACGGTGGACACCCTGCCTGCTCCCTCAAAGTGCGTTATCACGTCTGCCAGGGCATTCTGGGTCTTGTTGAATATGAGATTCTCAACTAGGACTTTTTCCTGGTCTGAGATTTCGGGATACGGGATTATTTCCTTTGCATTGACTATTGCGCAGTCAAGCCCCGACTTTACGGCATGGTACAGGAATATCGAGTTGAGGATCTTTCTTGCGGCAGGCGAGAGCCCAAAGCTGATGTTGCTCAGGCCAAGCACCGTGAACGCGTTTGGGAACCTCTCCTTTACTAGTCTGATTCCCTCTATGGTGTTTTTTCCCGCATCCAAAAACTCCGCCTCGCCTGTTGCCAAGGTAAATGTAAGAACGTCAAATACGAACTGGTCCTCTCTTAGTCCGTATTTTTTCCCAGTCTCGTATAGTAATTCGGCAGTCTCCACCTTTTCCTGGGGAGTCTTTGCCATCCCCTTTGGACCGATGCACAGTGCGACTGCCGGCAGGCCGTACTTTGCCATTAATGGTGCCAGCCTGTGGAACCTGCTGCCGTCGCCTTCCAGATTGATCGAGTTTATCATCGGGCGGCCGGGGATCTGCTGGATTGCCTCCTCTATGACCTTTGGGTCAGTCGAGTCTATCACCAGCGGCGCGTCAATCTCAAGCGACAGCCGCTTGACTAGTTTTTTCATGAACTCCAGCTCGTCCGCTCGCTCTGTCGTGGCAACGCACACGTCAAGGCAGTGCGCGCCGTCCTCGACCTGCTCTCGCGCCAGGTCTATGAGCCCGTCAAAGTCGTCAGACAGTACCAGCTGCTTTGCCCTCTTTGAGCCCTGCGTGTTCAGCCTTTCTCCTATGATGAGCGGCGCCGGAACCTGCCTTAGCTCGACTGCCTTTAGCGCGGAACTTATTCTGGGGGTCTTCAATTGTATCTACTGGAATGGCTTTTTTCTAAATATATACTGGTTTTTCTATTATTGACCGTGTAGCTAGTAGTTGAGTTGGGATGTTCTGACTCGTACCTTTGTGATGTTGTATGTGATAAACACGTGACAAGTCTGACAAGGCATAATTTCCAGACACTGACAAAACTGGAACTGCGTTGTTCGACACTTTGGAATCGTTCACAAGCTTAAATAAGAAAAAAGAGAATTATGTGACATGGAGACCGTCCAAGTTTTCAATGTCAAGGTGATTACAACTCCGGAAGGCTTTACCGGGAAATGCCTTGAGCTTCCGGGGGCAATTAGTGAGGGAAAGACCTTGGACGAACTGAAGGCAAACATGAAAGAAGCAATTGAGCTGATGTTGGAAGCAATACACGAATCCTCTAAAAATGACCAGAAAATTGTTATCGAGATAAAAAATGAGTCTCCGAAACAATGACTGGCGAAACGTGATTAGGGTTCTTGGCAAATTTAATTTTCAAATCATCCGACAACGCGGAAGTCACCTTATTATGAGCAACGGTACAAAGTTTATTTCAGTACCTAGGCACTCTCCAATCGCCATGGAAACATTACGTGAAATTCTGCTTGAAGCGGAAATCTCGGAAGCAGACTTTGTAAAAAAACTCTGAATGTCTTGATCTGGCGATGATTTGGGTTGTTTTTTGTTAATCTTCGTAATGCGTACTGTCTGATTAGGGATTCATCGTATAGTAAATTCTTAGACTAGCCATTTATTTGGCAACGACAATACCTGTATGATGAAAACGCTGGTCAAGGTCGGCATCATATCAGTTCTGGCAGTGAGCCTGTATCTTGCGTATGCCGCGTCCGCGCTGGCAATGCCGATATCTGTCGGGAATCCGATCAAAGAGCTCAAGTCAATTCCTGGCCTTGCCAAGTCTGCGCACGTGGTTATGGTGGACAGGCAGATACACGTTGGCTCAAACTGGGTTGCGTTTAACCCGAACGTGGGTGGAGCCAAGGTAGTCACCGTGCTTGGCAACAAATAATTTTCCAAATTAAATTATTCCGCCATGCGCCTCCGCATGATGCCTTGTAATCCGGATACGCGCGAACGGTTTTTGCCTATGGCGGAGTCATCCTGCAGTTTCCCTTCTTATCTGCTCCACAAGCTTGGCAATCGTCGTCGGCTTTTGAATGAAGCACTTGACATCCAGATCCAAAAGGACGCTCTCGATGGCATCAAAATCCATGTCAAACGCAGTTAGGAAATTGACCCTGATGTCCGGCTGCCTCTTTTTCAGCTCCCGGTACAGCTCAAACCCTGTCATGCTGGGCATTTTAAAATCAAGTATGGCCAGATCATATCTGTGCGGCTTGAACTCCTCAAGGGCTTGCTGCGGGCTGTCATACGTGTCGACCTCAAAGCCGTTGGCCGTCAGGCCTTTTTTTATGGAGCTGAGAATGTCCCGCTCGTCGTCGACAAGCAGTATTCTTACCATTCGGTGTACACGCGATTGTTTTATCTAAACTATTCTGTGCCGCCCGGAATTCTATATGCCTGCACAAAATTTCAGACGCGTTTTTTTCTAAATGGGAAAACGCACCGCCGTTTGGAACGCGCGATGATGTTTTTGCAACATGATGTTTCCAAGTAATATTTGACTAGAATAATTCTCTGTAATATTATTACAAACTGCTTTAATGATTTCATGTACAAGATACTGTGCATAATGGAACGATGTTCTGAAATCACATTGCTGTTACGGAAGAAAATGTCTGTCTATGCGGTGGGTATAGTGGCACTGCTTGCTGTGCTGCTTGTCCCAGATGACGCGCATGCTCAGGAGAAGGTAAGGTGGGAGCTCATATTTCTTTCCGCGGACCACGGATGCGCAAACTACCAGTACCAGATGGCAAACGTGTATGACGAGCTGGCAAGCAAATACTTTGAGCTGTACAAGTTTCCAAATTCAAAATACAATCCGCAATGCATGTCTGACAAAAAATATGCCAACTACACTGCTCCAGATGACCTGGACCTGCTCATACTTGTGTATGACAAGCAGATTGGAAAAAAGGAGCTGCACCCAAATGACGTTGGCGGTCTTTATTCGCACCTTGGCTCCGACAGGGCAAAAAACCACGTCATTGTGCTGTGCGACTGCCCGACCTTTGGGTTCTCGTACCCGATGTTTACGCTGAGCCACGAGCTGTCCCACTTTGTGACGTATTACCTGGGGTTTGATCTTTTGGCGCAAAATGAAATACACGAGATCAGCGCAAAATACAACCAGTGCAACGACTCCTCGTGGGACGATACGTGCGCCCAAGTGGTAACGCATGTGTACGGGGATCACTACTTTACCCGTGCGCCAGTGATGGTGCCGTACCAGCCTGCCGTCGGGGGGCACCTTGTGGATCACACCAATCTCCAATCTGACATTGCGAGCTCCGATGTTGTGATGAACATACAAAAGCAGATAACAAAATGGTGGCTTGCGGGAAAAATAAACGACACCGAGTACACAAAGGAACTGGAGTTTGTGATGGGAAAGCCAAGTGCCCAGCCTGAGGGTGCGCCTGACAATGTACTTCTGGCTGCAGGCCACAACGGAAAGGAGGAGGTGGACACCTACTATGATCTCGGGGAAGAAGAAAACAAAAAGACGCAGATCTTGCTAAAGCGCGTGCCATTCAAGGCGGACAACCATACCGAGTACGGGGAGCAAATCCCGATGTGGTTCAAGCTGCGCGCGCACAGCTGGCTGCAGGACAACTCTTTGAGCAATCGCGACTTTGTTGACGGGGTTAGGTACCTGTTTGGAGGATCTGGCAAATGACAGAATGTTCCGTGGGCGGAGTCACACCATGAAATACCGCAGCAGGTCCGAAATCATAACAAAGGTATTGGAAATATCCATGACCGGGGCAACCAAGGCAGGGGTGATGGGGAAGGCTCACATATCGTACGAGCAGGTGGATGGATACCTTGACTTTTTGCAGGAGCAGAATCTGATTTGCGAGTCAGGCAAGCGCTTTTACCGCATAACTGAAAAGGGAATCAAATTCCTAAGTAGGTCATACGAGCTAAACGAACTGATGTTCCTTCCCAAGTCTGGACCTGTAAGCAAAGCCTAGGCATACCCTGGCAGCTCATAGCCCTCCAGTCTGCCAGTGACTGCGTCGATTCTTATCTTCTCTAGCATTATGTTGTCATATGCCACGATTTGCGCTGTGGCTACCCATGTGGTGCCTTCCAAAACCGCGTCGATTTCCTGCACTGAAAAATGCTGCTTGAGAAACTGCGTTGCCGCCCTTATTGCAGCCGTCTTGTCTATGAGGGTCATTTCATATGTGTTGTGCAAAATGATACTTAAGGGAATGGTGAGATTTCTAGCTGATAGTTCACTGTAACATTTTTACTTTTGATTCATCGTCTTTCGTCGATCACTTTTCGCAGAGCGGCAATGTGCGCTGGATTTGTCCCGCAGCAGCCTCCGATTATTCGCACGTTTTTGTACTTGGCAATAAAGTCCTTTAGCGCGTCTGCCATCTTTTCCGGGGTCATCTTGTACACTGCGTGCCCGCCCTCGTTTTCCGGCATTCCTGCGTTTGGCACCACCAGCAATTTGAGATCATCCTGCTCGTCTAGCCACCTCACACTTGGCGTCATCTCTACTGGGCCCGTGGAGCAGTTCAGCCCGAACACGTCGATTCCCATGTCGGATATGGTAGTGTACGCTGCCTGGATGTTTGTGCCAAGGAGCATCTTTCCGTACTGGTCAAGTGTGACGTTTGCAATGAGCGGGACCTTTTTGCCAGTCCTTTTCATTGCGTCCTGCGCGCCCTCTATTGCCATCTTTACCTCAAGTATGTCCTGGCTGGTCTCTATGAGAAGCGCGTCCACTCCGCCAAGTATCAGGCCCTCTGCCTGCAGCGAATACGCCTCTCTAATTTCTGACAGCGGTATCTGCCCCAAGTCGGGATCGTTTGAGCTTGGCAAAAATCCGGTGGGGCCCATGCTGCCTACTACGTACCTTGGCTTGTCGGAAAACTCCGAGGCCACCTCAGCTGCAAGCGCGGCAATTTTCTTATTCATCTCCACTGTCTGCCCGCCAAACCCGTACTCGTCCAGCTTTAGCTTGTTGGAGCCAAACGAGTTTGTCTCGATGCAGTCGGCGCCCGCCTTTAGGTACTCGCGGTGAATCTGCCTGATCCATTCCGGATGCGTGATGATTAATCCGTCGTTGAACCCGTCCTTTCCGTCCGGAAAGTCCTTTGACTCTGGGTTGAACTTTTGGATTTCTGTTCCCATCGCGCCGTCAAACAGCAGAATTCTCTGGCCCATCGCATCAAGAATGTTTTGTCTCATGGTGTGTGGTGGTGCTAATTTCTTTTTAATTCTTTTAGCTGCTCCAGCATGTCTGATGCTGCCCTAAAGTCGTTTGGCGACGTTATCAGCACGTCGCCTGTCGACCTGTGGATCTCTGTGACAAAGTCGATGAACCGGTCCTTGTATTTTGTATAGTCAATCCCGAGCATCGAAAACGATTTTGCGTTTTTTTCGGACGGCACCATTATCACTGGGATTATCTTGAATCCCTGCGGCTTTAGCCTGTCCACAATTCTGAAGACCTGCTCGGGTGCCTGTATCACCTGGGTCACAAACCCCGTCGGCGCAACGTCTATCTTTTTTTGAATCTTCTCAAAGTCTGGGTCTGCTGAAACGGACAGGTAAAAGTCCAGATTCTTCCCAAACCCCAAATCCTTGAAGTATTTTACAACGCCGCTTGGCGCAAGCTTCGAGTCCTTTGGCCCCTCAGGCGGCTCGTCGCCCTTTAGTATCAGCAGGCCGTCAAGCCCCAGCAGTACGGCATCGTACACCGACTGGGTCAGCGAAATCAGGTTCCTGTCGCGGACGCGGAGGCTCGCAGTGATGTTCAGATTCAGCCCGTCGTTTCGGATTAGGGCCCCTGTCGTAATCGGGGAGATCCTTGGAATACCAAGCACGGAATCCGTCAGGTGAATCCCGCCGCAGTATCTGCTTATCTCAAAGATTCTTTTTTTTAGCTTGTCAAGCGAGCTCTGCACCTCCTTGTGGGAGAGCACCTTTTCCTGGATTACTCTGGGGGGGTTAATCTCGTAGCGTATCAATATCTGACATCTTCATTCTACTTGATTATATTCTTTGAACGGTTGGACGCTGCCGGAAAAACGCATCGCGGAAAAAAACCGCACCAACCGGATTTTCTGCAAATGATAAATCAATAATAGACTAGGCCCCAATGATACCACATGAGCCTTGGCGTGATTCGAAAACTGCTGGCAACTGACATTCTGCCAGACATTGAGGACCACACCACAAAGCACTCCGCAGTCCTAATTGTAATACACGGACAAGAATGCCGCATAGTGATGACGGAAAAGCCGCAAACGATGGAGCACCATGCCGGGGAGATATCATTCCCCGGGGGAAAGATATCGCCTGCGGACTCTGACCTGCTTGACACTGCGATTCGCGAAACCCGGGAGGAAATCTCTTTGCACATATCGCGGCAGGATGTGATTGGCCAGCTCAAACCCGTCACCACATTAAATTCCGGATTTACGATTCTGCCGTTTGTCGCAGTGCTTGATGACATGTCGGACCTGCAGCCAAATGAGGAAGTTGCGGAGATACTGCACATTCCGGCAATCCCGTTCCTCAAGACAATATCCCCTGACCCAGACCCTCACCACCATTCCATTTCGGAAATGTACACGTTTTCATACCAGTCCAAAATAGTCTGGGGGGCGTCCGCAAGAATACTAAAACAGATGGCGGATATTTTCGCGCAAAACAAACTGATCTAGTGCATAATGGCAGACTTGGCTAGATTCATTTAAAAAGAGGGTAAATTGCCTCAATTTTTATGGCGGCAAGAAAACATTCCGGACGCAAAATACGTCTTCTCAAAAAGACAAGGCAAAACTCTGCGGTTCCGGCATGGATTATTCTGAAAACCAAAAGGGCGGTCAGGACAAACCCAAAGCGCAGAGCTTGGAGACAGACTGACGTAGAGGTAGGATAAGTTGTCGCAAGAAGCGGAGCGCGTTTACACAATTAACTTGGGCAAGGTCTGGCTTTCGCCAAACAACCAGAGGGCCAAGCGCGCAATCAACATGATAAAGGAATTTGCAGAACACCACATGAAGACAGAGCAAATCAAAATTGATCAGGAACTAAGCCAGCAGGTCTGGAAGCGGGGAATCAGAAGCCCGCCAAGAAAGATCCGAGTAAGGATGTCAAAGACAGAAGACGGCTATGTCATGGTCTCTCCGTACGAGGACGACGTAAAGCCAAAGGAGGAAAAGACGAAAAAATCCGACAAGAAGGCAGAGTCCAAGGAAGAGGCAAAGCCTGAGGCAAAGGAGGCTGCCGCGGAAAAGCCAGAGGCAAAAAAACCGGAGCCAAAAAAGCCAGAACCAAAAAAGGCAGAAAAGCCGGAGCCAAAAGAAAAGAAAGCCGACGCTAAAAAGTCTGCAAAGCCGGCAAAGAAATCTAAATAATTATTTTATCTAAATCTAATTCCGTGATATTTATGGTGATTCTATTCTGTTTCCTTAAAGTTTCTTAGTTTCATCCACATCACAAAAATTTTCAACGGTGTTAATTTGACCTGTGTGAATGCCGAGTCTGTGATCGTTGATTTTGAATTTCTGGAAAATGGCCACATGTGCTGCAGCATAGCTCGCAATGCAATTTTACAAGTAAACCTGTTTTCAAAATACTCGTTTGACATATCTCGTTATGGTGAAAATTAGATTTAACGTTTGTTATTTTAGCGGTTGAAATCCATTGTATGTAAATGCCATGGATATGGTTGCTTTGTTTTTTGTTGCGTCTTTCAATGATGCAGTCTGACCATTTACTCTTTCAAACGCACCGTCTTTACCGGCGGTAAATTTCCACGTGTAAACTCTGTCATTGTATGGTCCGGTGCTGAATTTGCCTATGGTTGTGATTCTTGTACCTGAATAAGTTCCGGCAGTATTCCCAATTAGAATGTAAAATGGTCTGATGGAATCACATTTCTGTGAAATCAAATGTGTTTTTTGATATTGACCAGTTTTGTACGGAATTGCCTTGAAACTATCCACGTATACCTCACAGCCAAAAATCGTTGGACATGGCAAATACGAATATCCCCAAGTCACAAGAATTTTTGGCTGGCTCTGAATACTTGATGGAGGTTTGGTCGGCATTGAGGGTGAACCTAGTTTTATGGCGTTTGAATTTTTTGGATTCGACAAATTAAACGCGAAAGATTCTGATATCGATGGTGTGATAGTCAGACCAAAGAGTGCCAATACCGTAATGGTGTAGAAAAGAAATTTCACAAACTAAAAACAAAGTCTGAATTTAAGGCGTATTTTGGATTTGCTTATTCCATCTGGTATAACTCGATTCCAGTTTTTATGCTGGATTCTGGAGTCTCAAAGTCAATCGTGTTCTCCTGCGGGATTGCACCTAGCGGGTCATAGGACTCAAACTTGCCAAGCCCCTCAACTGATGTGATCATTACCACCTGTGCCTTGCTTCCCTGTGTGGTTGCGAGGCTCACACTCGTGTTGCCCTCGTTGAATATTCCGCTCACCGTGTTTGCGATTGCGTTTATCTTTCCAACTGAGACGTTGTCAGAGCCAAACACGTACAGCATTGTCTTTCTGACGCTTGCCGGAGGTGCGTCCTCGTACAGCATCTTGATTGAGTCTCTTAGTGATATTTCGACGTCGCTTGCATCCTTGCTTGTTGAAAGAATGCTGATCTCGTTGGATAACGATGATTTCTGGAGCGAGCTTGTCACGTACATTACTGCGTGGTGCGTTATTTCGTAGCACCTGCTCATGGTAAGGTCCGGGTTGCTCTCAAGCAGTGCGTCATTGTCTATTACTACTGTAGAGTCGCAGCTTGCTCGCAGTCTCTTTAGCGAGACGCCGGACAGGAATATCCTTTCCTTTTCAAACCCGAACGGCATTATTGCAAATGACAGCACTCTTTTTCCCTCCTCCTTTGCGGCTGACGCAACCAGCGGGGAGATGGCGCATCCTGCCTTTCCTGCCAAATTGGCAAAAATGATAACGCTGGAGTAATCGAAAATCTTGCCCCTTATCTTGTCCATTACCTTCTGGGCCTGGGCTCTTATCAGATATGATGACGGGTTTACGTACGACTCTGTGTGGACCTTGATGTCGTTTTCGGAATTCAAGTCGTTGCTGTCGTGGCTGATTATGATGCAGTCCGCGCCCGTTATGCTGCTTGCCTTAGTAGCTAGCCTTGCGCCTGCTCCGCCTATTCCGACTAGTAAAACTGGCTCTTGAAATTCCATGTGGTACTCTTGCAAAATACGATAAAAAACCTTCTTACTTAATTTTGATCCAAGATCCGATCTAAAAGTTTTAGCTAGTGATTATTCCGTACAGGCCGTGGTTTGTCGCCCTGGTTATTCGGACCTGTTTTTTCTGCCCGACCCTTACTGCATCCTCCACAAAGACTGACTTGTATGCAAAGTTTCGTCCGCGGATCTGCTCGTCTGTCTGCTCGTTGAACAAGACCTCGCCCTCCCATCCTAACCACTGCCTGTTGTTGTCGGCGGCTATGTGATTCATCAGGTCAAAGACAATCTTGCTTCTGCGCTTTACCTCGGAGACGTCAATCTGGTCCATGTCGGCCGCCTTTGTTCCGGGTCTCTGGCTGTACCTGGAGAGGTTCACCACATCGGGCCTGGTCTCTTTTAGGAGGCTGAGCGTCTGCTCAAAGTCGGACTCTGTCTCCGTTGGAAACCCGACTATGACATCAGTTGAAATGGTGAATTTTTCAAACTTTTTTCTAAACTTCTTGACCAGGTCACGGAACGTTGCCTCGGTGTGGCCGCGCTTCATGTCGTGGAGCACCTGGTCGCTTCCGCTCTGGACTGGCACATGAAGGAACTTGTAGACTTTGTCGGACTCGAACGACCTTAGCAGGCCGTCCCTGATTCTTGGCATGTACATCGGGTTCATCATGCCAACTCTTATCCTAAAGTCGCTTGGGATCCCAGATACTTCCTCTACTAGCCTTGGAAGCGTGGTTCCTATGTCAAGCCCATAGCAGCCGTTGTCAGTTGATGTGAGCCAGATTTCCTTGCAGCCGTCCCTTACCTCCTCTGCCACCTGCCGGACGATGTCTCCTATCCTGTACGACTTGAGGTCGCCCTTTGCAAGCTTTGTCTGGCAGAACGTGCAGTCGCTCATGCAGCCGCTTGCGATTTCGACAATGCCTACTGCCGGGTTGAGCCTGACCTTTGGAAGCCCTGTCTTTGTCATGTCGGTGTCCTCAAGCTCCACGTCCCTTTTTCCGACCAGCGCGTGGTTTATGATCTGGAGCGTTTTCCCAATCGAGTTTGGCCCCATCATGCTGGCACCTGAAGAGAACCTTTCCACAGTCTTTGGCTCTGCCTTTGCAAGGCACCCAGCCACAATCAGTGGCTTTGACTTGAGCCTCTTTATCCTGTTTACCATCTTGTTTGCCGTTACGTCCTTGACTGAGCACGTGACAATTAGGTTTAGATCAGAGTCCTTTGAGCTGGAAGCCAGCGTGTGGCCGCCGTTTATTATCATGCCGGAAATCATCTCCGCATCCGCAAAGCTTGCAGAGCAGCCGTATGATTCTACCCAGATTTTTGCCATATCACTTGAATAGAGAGTCTATTTCCTTGTCCGTTAGAATTTTTTGCGATGTGACAAGTTCGCGAATGGTCTTTCCGGTCTTTAGTGATTCCTTGAAGAGGTCTGCCGACTTTTGGTATCCTATCTTTGGAGCAAGCAGCGTCACTATGACCGGGCTTTTCTCTATGTTCTGCTGCAGCCTTTTTTCGTTTGCGCTAAGGCCGTCAATGAGATTTGCGGAAAATATTGGCAAAAAGTTCTTGAGCATGTCTGTGGAATCCAGGACTGCCTTTAGCATCCCTGGAAGCATCACGTTCAGCTCAAACTGCCCTGCCTGCGCCGCGCCAGCGACCGCGGCATCGTTGCCTATTATGGAATAGCAGACCATGTTCATGCACTCTGCAAGCGACGGGTTTACCTTTCCTGGCATTATGGAGGATCCTGCGTGCACCGCCGGTATGCCGATTTCGGAGAGTCCGGCAATTGGACCGGACGCCATGAGCCTGATGTCGTTTGCGATTTTGTTTAGCTCAAGTGCCAGGTTTCTGATTGAAGACGAAAAGTTTGCAACCGCGAACTTTGACTGCAGCGAGTGCTGCATGTCTTTTTCCGCCCGGAGGTTTAGCTTTGAAATCTTTCCAAGTTCCGATATTGCGATTTTTCTGTACCCCTTTGGGGTGTTTGCGCCGTTCCCCACTGCCGTTCCGCCAAGTCCTACCAGCTCCAGCTCCTTTGCGGATGCGATGACTGCATTCTTTGCCTTTGTTAAAGAAGTGGCATAAGCTGCAAACTCGCTGCCAAGGGTTACTGGGAGGGCGTCCATGAGGTGGGTCCTTCCGATTTTTTTAAACGATGAAAATTCCTTTGCCTTTTTTGAAATTGATTTTATCAGCCCGTCGATTCCGGGAGTGGCCTCTCTTAGGTTTAGTAGAATTGCAACGTGCATCGCAGTCGGGTACGTGTCGTTGCTTGACTGCGACATGTTGACGTGATCATTTGGATGAAGGAACTGGTCCTGGCCTTTTTTGTGTCCGAGGATTTCGAGTGCGACATTGCAGACAACCTCGTTTGTGTTCATGTTGAACGCTGTTCCGGCCCCTGAGTTTATCTCCTCGATTACAAACTGGTCCTGGTATTTTCCAGACAGTATATCATCACATGCCTTTATGATTGCGCTTCCGAGCTTTTTCTCAATTGCTCCAGTCTGGATGTTTGCTATCGCAGCTGAGCGCTTTATCATGACAAATGCGGATATCAGGTGGGGGTGCGACTTTTTTCCGGTGACGTGGTACTGCTTTATTGCGCGGCCGGTAAACGCCCCATAGTACGCGTCCTTTGGTATTCTGACCTCGCCAAGAGAATCCCGATCGGTTCTGTATTCCAAATCACAATCAACTGATTGTCACTAAAATAAATTCTCAGCTGCAAAAGGCGCAAAAACTCTCAAAAACTAAATGCCGTCGTCGCAAATTCGCATGAAAATAATGGGAATTATTATATATGCTGGTACAAGTCACAAACTCGATGAATAAGCGTTATAGTATGCTATTTTCCGTTACAGCAGTAGCGGTACTAGCAGCAACGCTATTTGGAAGCACATACACACAAACACAAACCGGTTCAGCTTTGGCAGTTTCCAAAGGAAACACCGACTTGATTCAATCAGTCCATGATATGGGCGGATTGAAATTTG
>SCVO01000022.1 GCA_004322465.1 Candidatus Nitrosotenuis sp. | reverse complement strand
TGTTACGCTTGCCACTCCGACGTTGTCAGTTGCGACAGGCGTTTCCAGAGACACGGTGTTGTCTAATTTTGATGTGGCTTCAAGTGTTATATCGGACGGTGCGGTTATGGACGGAACGGTCGTGTCCACTATTGTGACCTTTTGGGTCGCAGTGGAAGAGTTGCCTGATTCGTCAGTTGCAGTCCATGTCACCGTTGTCTCGCCAAGTGGGAACTTTTCTGGTGCGTCGCTTGTTACTTGAACTTGGCTCACCGCGTCTTGCGTAGTCGGTGCGGTCAGCGACACGATATTGTCGGTTGCAGAGGTCGCCTCAGATGTGATATCAGTTGGTGCGGTTATGGACGGAGCCACAGTGTCGACTATCGTAACATTTTGAATCGCGGTTGCGGTGTTTCCGGAATTATCCTTTGCAGTCCAGGTGATTTGTGTTAATCCTAAATTGAAAACGTTTGGTGAGTCATTTGTGAGCGATTCTACTCCAATCACATCACTTGCGGTTGCGTTACCAATTGATACTGTGGTGCCGGATGGACCAGTTGCCTCCATCGTTACATCTTGTGGAAGAGTGATTTCCGGAGAAGTTGTATCAATTACAGATACCAGTTGGGTTGCAGTTGCGGTATTTCCGGATGTGTCCTTTGCAGTCCATGTTACGGTTGTTTGGCCAAGCGGAAATGACGATGGGGCGTCGTTTGTGAGCGAATCTACACCTACGAGATCAGAGACCTTTGGTTCTCCAAGAGGCACAACGTTTTCCGATATGCTAGTTGCCTCAACTGTGACATCTGCTGGAGCAGTTAGCTTTGGCAGTGTGGTATCAATTACCGTAACATTTTGATTGCCAGATACAGAGTTTCCGTACTTGTCAGTCGCAGTCCAAGTAACTATTGTACTTCCAAACGGATAGTCGGAAGGAGCGTTGTTTGACACTGACGATATCTCAGAAATGTCCTGCGTTGTTGGCTGACCAAGGCTCACCACGTTTCCAGTAGGTCCGGTTGCCTCTTGAGTTATATTTTCTGGAACAGTCAATACGGGTGCAGTTGTGTCAACCACGAAAACGGTTTGTGTAGTGGTGGAATTGTTTCCAGACAGGTCAACTGCAGTCCACGTTATTTTTGTCTGTCCTATTGGGTAAAATTGCGGAGCATCATTTGTGAATGTGACTTGTTGCACATCGGTTGCATTTGGAAGAACCAGTGTGACAGGTGTTGAGCTTGCAGATACTGCCTCAACTGAAATATCTTTTGGTATAACGATTACTGGTGAAGTCGTGTCAACTACGATTACCTTTTGGGTTGCAGTTGCGGCATTGCCTGCAATGTCCGCGGCAGTCCACGTTACCAGAGTCTCGCCAAGTGGGAAAAATTCTGGAGCATCATTTGTTATCGATGAGATTTCACTGTTGTCTGTAACCGTCGGCTCACCAAGGTTAATCTGGTTATGATCAAGGCTTGATGCCTCTGCAGTTATTTCTGCCGGAGCTTTGATTTTTGGTGCTTTGGTGTCAGTTATGGTAACTGTCTGGGTTGCGGTTGCAGCGTTTTTTGCAACATCGATCGCAGTCCAAGTTACGGTTGTTTCACCAAGAGGGAATGTTTCTGGAGCATCATTTGTTATTGTCAGGACTCCAACGGAATCAGTCACGGTAGGGTTGCCAAGATTTACCTTGTTTTGCGTGCCTTGCGTCTCAGACACTATGTCAGATAGGCCGTTAATCACAGGAGGCGTAGAATCGCCAACAGTCACAGTCTGAGTTGCGATGCCCATGTTTCCCGAACCGTCAATCGCAGTCCAAATTACGGTAGTAATGCCAAGTGGAAATTCAGATGGCGCGTTATTTGTCAAGGATTTGATTCCGCTTTCGTCATTTGCTATTGCCTTACCCAATCCAACTGGAGTTAATCCACCGGTAGCCTCAACATAGATGTCCTTTGGTGGAACGATACTTGGCTTTTTTATGTCGCCCACAATCGGTGTTGCAGTCTGAGTTGTCTGTTGGGTTTGCGGTGTTATGTCAGCAGTTACAGGAGTCGTATCTTTTGTGCCAAACTTTTGGATTCTGTGGTTACTAGAATCCACCACAAACAGGTTGCCGTTGGAGTCTATTGTTACATCCTTTGCCATCTTAAACTGAGAATTTGCTGTGCCAGTCTTTCCAAACGTGGTTACTGTTTTTCCATCTTGGTCTAATACAACGATTCGATTATTTGGGGAATCTGCAATTATGATATTTCCAGACGAGTCTATTGCCAGCCCGTCAGGCGATATCTTCATTCCGCCGGAAGCTGCAGTATATTTTTTAACAAAGGTTCCATCGGATGTGAATTTCTCTACCCTGTTGTTCCCTGAATCAGATACGTAGATATTTCCATTGTTATCAATTGCTATTCCAAGAGGTGTCAGGAACTGTCCGTCACCTGTACCACTGGAGCCAATAGTGAGCAGGAACTTTCCATCGGAATCAAATTTTTGGACTCGGCTGTTGCCAGTATCTACAACATAGATGGAGTTGTCATTTGACACCGCAATATCGTTTGGAAGTTTGAGTTTTGCAGAGTCGGTTCCTTCAGATCCCCACGCTTTTATAAAATTTCCAGATACGTCGAATTTTTTAACGGAAGATAACTCGTGATCAATCACATAGACATAGTTGTTTTTGACAGCAATTCCAGCTGGGGCATGAAACTCGCTTGGTAGAGTCCCCTTTGAGCCCCACGAATGAAGGTAGGACCCATCATTGTCAAATTTCTGGACTCGTGCATTTCCAAGATCAGTCACATAGACATTGCCGCTTTCATCCACTGCGGCATACTGCGGAAACGTAAAGGCGCCAGTCTTTGCCAAGCCTTGCTGGCCCCAAGTACTGACAAACGGATAATTGCCTGCTGCTGCGGCAGGCTGATAAATTACACTGGCAAAAACAACAAAAAACGCTACTAGAATAGCTACTTTGCGACGCATTGAGGCTATTTTGCGGCCTTTGCAAAAGATCTCCCTAGTAAGAATTTCTTGTAGTTTTTGTCAAATTTTTAGCAATTAAAACGGCTTGTTGACCTCACGCGTGAACACATAACTTGCAATACAAATCATGGTCACAACAAATATCCCAATTACTCCAAGGCTCAGTGCGGCAGACACTCCCTCGGTTACTCCAGTCATCATCTCCCGCACGAGAAGAACGGTATACGTTACGGGATTGAGTTTTGCAATGGTCGCAAGCCAGTTTGGCAGAAGCTCAAGCGGAAACAGAGCTGGGCTTAGCATGAAAAGTGGCATCCCAAGAAAATTGATTATTCCCCAGAACGTCTCCTGCGATTTTGCAGTGGCTGCAACAATCACAGAGATTCCAGAAAATCCAAGTGAGAACAAAATTACAATTCCCATGATCGGTGCAATTATCCAGAAATTTGGGAATGTGACGCCGATTGCAAGCGCAATTCCAATTATGAGACTTGCCTGCAGTGCGGCGATCAGGGAGATTGCAAGCATCTTTCCAAGCGCTATTGACGAGCGAGATATTGGCGAGGTCAGTGCCTTGTTCATAAAGCCGTACCTCCTATCCCACAGGGTGTTGACCCCTCCAAATATGCTTGTGAAAATAGCAGTGAGAATTATCACGCCTGGCGCCATAAACTCGATGTATGTTCCACCAAATCCAACCGACTGGATGAGCGGTCGCGTACCCGAGAATGTATTTCCAATCACAATTATCCAAATTGCAGGCTGAATCAGTCTTATCAAAACCCCGCTTCTTGATTTGCGGTACCGCTTCAGCTCACGCCAAAATATCGTATACGTATCATACAGTATCATAGTCGAAGCCTCTTCATTTTCGCATATTCTTTTTTGCGATTGTAGCTTTTTGTCGCTTCGTCACGCAGTTCGCGCCCGGTGTATGACAGAAACACGTCGTCCAGACTTGGCGGGGTAATCGAGATTGATTTTATTTTGATGCCGATTGCAGATGATAGGGTGAACAGCGTCGTGGCAACTTCGGCTCCCTTTGATGAGAATATTGTAATCCTGTCATCCTTCGAGGTGACTTCTTTTACAAACTCGGTTTCTTTCAGGGAGGCAATAATCATGTCTTTTTTGGACAGATCGTCAATTGAAAATACGATGACTTCGTTTCCAAGGGCGTGTTTCATTGTTTGCGGCTTGTCTATTGCCTGGATTTTTCCATAGTCCATTATTCCAATTCTATCGCATAACCGGTCTGCCTCCTCCATGTAATGGGTGGTGAGAAATATCGACATCTTGAACTCGCTGTGAATTTTTTTTATGTACTCCCAGATTTTTTGCCGTGTTTGAATGTCAAGTCCGACTGTAGGTTCGTCCAAGAAGAGGACCTTTGGGCGGTGTAGCAGCCCGCCTGCTATTTCCAGCCGTTTTCTCATCCCTCCAGAATACGTGATTACTGCCTCGTCTTGCCGGTCTTTGAGCTCGATTAGTTCGAGCAATTCAGTTATCCTGTTTTCAATTAGATTTTTTGGGATGTGGTTCAACCTTGCCTGGAGAAGCATGTTTTCTCTTCCTGTCAGATACTCGTCTACTGTGATATCCTGCTGTACATATCCAATGCTTTCTCGCACCTTTTTTGCCTGCGATACCACGTCGTATCCTGCAACGTATGCGTTGCCCGAGCTAGGCTTTAGAAGGGTGGTCAGAATCATTATGGTAGTACTTTTTCCAGCCCCGTTTGGTCCAAGGAATCCAAATATTTCACCCTCGTCCACCTGAAACGAGATATTATCAACGGCAGTAAGACCGGAACCGTAGATCTTGGTAAGAGATCTAGTCTCTATAGAATTCAATGAATCGTTCAGATGAATAGAGTATAAAATGCTAAGTCTTGAATAACGGGCTCAAGATGTTTTTGCAAAAAAAATTTAAAATGGAAAAACGTGTTTGTAATCATGAAAGGCCTTTGTCATGTTTGCCTTAGAACAAATGTCGAACTTGTCCTAAAGGACGGCATTCCGACGTGTAACGCGTGTATTTCGAAGGCAGGGTAACGTAGTCCGTCCAATTTATTTTAATTGTGCTTTTGCTTGATTTAAAAAATGGGTTTAGTGTAGTTCCTTGAACTGCTGCTTTGTGAGTTTCAGTATTACTTTTTCTCCAACTCCCCAGACATCGGACTTTGAGACAATCTTTGTGTGAATTATTCCGTCTGAAACCTCAATGGATTGGAGTTGATTAGTTTCGTTGTTTTTCACTAGGCGCTTTACCTTGCCAATTTTGTGGCCGTCGATATCCACTACTGGCACATCAGTTCGAATTGGAGGTCTGCTGAGCAGCAAGCTTTCTTCAGTAAATTTGTCAATGTATTCACTTGTCAGGTAATAGTCCTTATGAAATCCCTGATGGACTGTAATTCCAGATACTGCAAGCGTCTCTTGGTTAATGTGAATGTGCTTTACTTTGCCGTATTCGATTCCTTCCCGGTCCACCACTTTTTTTCCTGTGAATTCGTCTGCGGTGCAGATGTTCTCAGTTATTCCTTCTAGACGGGTTGCCATGGCTTGTTTTTCAGGATCGGTTTATGGTCATCAAAAATTACAATTTTCAATCAATGGGGTTAAATTACTTGACTTTGGGTCGGTTCCTGTGAAAAATCAGGCATTCAGGGCTGCCCTGACCACGTACGGCAGAAAGACTGGCCGTGAGCACACGGTATTGCTTCGAGCGGTGTCATACAATGACAGGATTTACTTTTCTCGCAGAAATGCAGACTCGGATTGGCTAAAGAACGCCCTGGCAAATCACGCAGTAAAGGTTGGCTTTGATGATTCCATACACAGCGGAACTGCGTCGCTTGTAACCGACGAGCCGCTCGCAAAAAAAATTTCAGAGTTAAAGTATCCTGGCGAGCAAAGATCCCAAGAAATAAGAGTTGTACTACAGGTAATACTTTAGTCAAAAGATTCTTTAGTTATTTTGCGGAATGATAGTCATGAGATTGGTTGTTTTTCTTGTCGCATTTTCCATATTGTTTGGCATGATCAGTGCAGCACAAAATTCGGCGTTTGCACAAGAAACAATCACTGCAAAATCAAACACATCAAAGATGGTAATGAAAATATCAAGTATGGCATTTGCAAATAACGGCAAGATTCCAAAAAAATATACGTGCGACGGCACAGGTGTATCGCCTCCTCTAAAAATTTCAAGTGTTCCAAAAAATGCAAAAAGCTTGGCGTTGATACTGGATGATCCTGACGCTCCAAAAGGAACGTTTACGCACTGGGTAATCTGGGGAATATCTCCAAAAAAGACGCAGTTTGCAGAGAGCGACAAAAAAGGATTCGTCGATGGTACGACTAGTGTGGGAAAACCGGGCTATTTTGCACCATGCCCGCCTTCTGGAGTGCACAGATATGTCTTCAAACTATTTGCGCTTGATTCCCAAGTTGATATTTCCACCAAATCAAAAAAACAAGAACTAGTGGCAACAATGCAGAATCACATAATACAGACTGCCACGCTAGTCGGCAAGTACTCAAGATGATTCAGATTATGTGTATAATGGTACTAACGCCACGTTTATCTGACTCGTAGCCGTCCGCCATTTCTGCAACGGTAACAGTAAATGAAATCAAATCCCGCTGCTGAGCTTGCGTTGCGTCAAGCCGTATGTGTATGTCCATCAGGTCGAATTCGTCTACGGGGATATTTGTCTCGTCGATGAAGACCTTTGCAGTCGATTCAATTCTAAAGTTCTGTCCCTTGTAGTGCTCGATTATCCTTGTTTTTTTTCCATTTCGTCCGGCAGCTTTTACGTTAATATCGATTATTCCAGGCTTTGATTGCGTATAGCCAGATTGCTTGTTTACAAATACTCCAATTTGGAACGGTTGGCCCGCGGTGGACTCGGCCATCTTTTGGATTCCGTCATTCATTGCAACATCCACTCCCTTGATTGTTTGCGCAACTTTTGCAATCCATTCATTTGTTCTTTCGATTACTGCCGCAATTCTATCTCTTCTTTTTTTGTCTTCGTCCGGCGGCAGCTTGTAGTAGTCAACCCACGCAAGGTAGTCATGCGATATGTCCTCAATGAACCTGATGCATGTCACCTTGTAATCATCAACGCTGTTTGCACGCTCAGAGCTGTCATCTGAACGCATACCGTCATAGTCCATTGGCATGGCCATGTTTCTGTACTGCATACCACACGTAAAAAGCCATCCCAAACAAAAATTAATGAATGCGGTCAAACAAGAATGATTTCCGATGATTTTTTCAGAAATAACAGGCGAACTTCAGCAGCAGCTAAAATCAAATCTCCCACAGATCAGGCTACTGCTCAAGAAAAACCCCGCAATGGCATACACCAGAATAACAGAGATTGGTTTTGGGGTTGGCAGGAAATACAAAATTCAACTAATTGTAAACTTTCCACAGATGGGCAAGATTGAAGATTTTGACTCTTATGGAATGCAGGATCTTTCAATGATAATAAACCGAGAGAAGAAAAACTTTCCAATCCAGCGCAGCATCATAAAGGAAAAGGCAAGGGAGATTTTCGGAGACATACAGGTTGATGACGCATACATGTATGAGGGAAAAGAAGGAGTCAGGGCATTTCCGCCCGGAGGCAGAATAGACATACTTCCTCACTCCATACACATTTGGTGCAAGTTTGATGAGAAAGTCACACTATACTGCAACTGGCTTTTGGTTAATGTGTACCAGTTGGGTCAGGATCCCAGTTTGATTAGTTCAAAAGCATAGTCAACGCTGCCATCAAGGTTATAGTATTCTGCTTTTACAGGAAGCGGGATGCCGTCGGATACCCAGAATTTATTCTCGATGTCATTTATCTTGTAAGATATCGTAAAGGTTTTGAGCTTGCCAAATTCAAATTGAGTTTCCTTGTATTCGGTAAGCTTTAGCTTTGGTGTGAATTTTCCGACAAATACGGTTCCCCATTCTGCCCCCACAACCAGATATTTTTCCTCAACGACGGTATCGCGTACCGAAAACACAGTTGCGTCAAGCGCATGCACATAAGGTTTGATATCATCTGGCACATCGGTAAAGACAAACGCGTTTCCTATCTTCATCTTGTGCTCCAGATGTTGTTCTGTTTTTTTATCGTCAATTATGACATCTACGTCCTGGCTGTCCGAACTTTTATCTAAGAATCTAAGTTCCGCTAAAAACTCCATGTCATGATATTTGACCAGATATTGCATCGTTGGTTTGTTTTCTGCTCCCTCGCCAATGTGCCACTTGTTTGCAAATCGCGGAATTACGTTTTGTTCAGAGCCAGGCAGTCCAGTGAGCAGTGGAAACGCAAGGCCGATGGCAGCTGCGCCCAACATCACACCTAATGGAATGAACAGTATTTTTTTGACCAAGACTTCACAAAATTAAGATTTGAGCTTGATTATTCCCTGCTGAATTAGGTACTGGATCCCCTGGACAAAGTCAGAGTCCCCTATTGTTCCATCAGACCACCATTTTGCGTTGTTCTTTATCCAAGACGGGATCACATTAGAGCCGGTTGCAGAGCCCGGAGTGGTTGCTGGAATCTTGATTATCTTTTGGTTTATCAGGTACTGGATCCCCTGGACAAAGTCAGAGTCCCCTATTGTTCCATCAGACCACCATTTTGCGTTGTTCTTTATCCAAGACGGAATGGTCGCAGTAGCTGGCGGCGGATTATCCTTACCTGGCGGTGCTGTTCCTTTTTGTATGTCAATTGGAATGAGCACCCAGCCAAGTTTTGCAGGGTCTGGGTCGGTTGTTTCTGGACCTGTGCCATATACGATTATGGCATATGTTGCTGGCCCATATTCACTGACAGGAGTGGTTCGCCTTACCTGACCAGATGTGGTAAACAGGAAATCATGTCCTTCTTCTTGTGCAATAGATCTTGTTATTTCAAGGCCGGATTTTGATGTATCGATAACTGCAATATCATAATGTATTTCGTTTTCAAACTCTTCCACATGTACTGATCTTTTGAAGTTGATTATCCACTCTATGTCGCAGCCAGCCTTTGGATGTGGTGGGCCGTACTTTGCCTCAATTATCATGGTGTTTGTATTGGTGTTCTGGTTGGATGACACAAAATCATAATTCTTTGGACAGTCCAGCCCCAGTTGTGCATCTGCAGTTGCTTTGATATTTGCAAATGGATCCTTTGAAACATTTTGCTGATAGTCTAATAGCTGAAATTGATATTCTTGCGGAGGAACTCCTGACGCAACATGCGCGTATGTGTCTGCCTTTATTGGGAATGGAAAGTCGTCTAGAACCCACACCCTGCTGAACTTTCCTCCAGTCTTCCATGTGATCAGTGCGGTGTCAAATGTTCCTTCTGGCACGGCTACTGTTTCTTTTGATGTTGGGATAATTTGTTCGCCTCCAATGTTTCCAATTTTGCCCCACGACGGTGCGCTGAATTGCTTTGGTCCCTTGCCGCCAGAAGCACTGTCACTAGTTGCGTATGCAGACAGCCACACTAGTGAGGATTTGAACGCGCGTGCAAATTCAGAAATGCTAGGATCGCTGTTTGTTGGCTCGGGTGCAATCTTGCCAAGATACATGCTTCCTTTGAATATTTTATTGCCGTCATGGACTACGGTTACTACCTCCCATTGGGTTTCGCTGCCGGATTGGTGATCGCCCTTGAACCAAAAGTCAATTTTGAATGGCGTGCAATCTTTGTAGTCAATATGACACAGAGAATAGCTAAACAGATCTCCTTTCTTTAGTCCCTCACCCACATACCAAGTTCCTGGCATGTCGATTCCACCAGCTTGGAATTGTGCGTGAGCGCTAGAGAATCCAATGGTTATTAACGAAATTGCAAGTATGGCAACTAAGAGGCTTGCCTTCATGTGTAATAATTGTCAAGATTGCCTAGTTAAACGTTATTCATATAGGCAAATATAGAGGAGCCTTGGATTTTCACTTGGAAATGTGCGACTGCG
>SCVO01000021.1 GCA_004322465.1 Candidatus Nitrosotenuis sp. | reverse complement strand
GATGTTACAATATATGGATTTACTTAAAACGACTTAATTTGTAATGCTTTCTTTTTTGGAAACAAGTTTTTTGTACAAAGAGACTGCGTCTTCTTCGTCTTTTGGTCCCACTATAACAGCTGAACCTCTTTTCATAAAGCTGACAGAAAGGTCGTTTGTTCTCATGGATACGCCAAGTTCTCCCTGGTTTTCAACATGGAATTGAAGGCCTATTGCCATGTTTGTGATTTTTCCCACGTCGATTTCAAATTTTTGCGTTGGAGTAATTGAAAATGTGCGCTTGCCTCTGTTTCTTCCGCAGAGCTCCTCTATAATGAATTCCTCCTTTGGTATCAAAACGACTTTACCGCTTCCGCAAACATTGCATTCGTCAGCCCTAAACGTTTTGGTCATAACAAAATCCAGATTTTCCAGATCCACGTGTAGTATCTTATCAGAAAGACCAGGGGTTTTTCCAAGGATTATCTTTACAGCCTCTGCTACCTCGATCCCCCCAATTATGGATAGTATTGATGGGTGCACTCCCTCAATGCTACAAGTTGGCATCGAATCCTCATCGAGCGCCGGAAACATACAGGAATAGCAAGCACTTTTGTGTGGAAGAATCGTAAAGGCCTGGCCAGACACCCCAACTGCAGCACCAGTCACAAATGGAATATTTTTTTCTATGCAAGCCTTGTTTAGCGCATATCTTGCATTTACGCTATCCAGCGCATCTATCACAACATCACATCCCTCCACGGCATCAAGCGCAGTGTAATCGTTAATTGATATTGGGAGCGACTCAATCTCAACGTCAGGGTTCATCTTTTTTAGTTTTTTTGCGGCAACTTCTACTTTAATTTGTCCAACATCTGATTCGTCAAACATTGTTTGCCTGTGAAGATTCGATAGTTCAATTACGTCCCTATCTATGATTCGAAGTTTTCCAACACCCATTGCAGTAAGTCTTGTCGTTATTGGATTTCCAAGGCCACCAACTCCTACAACGCATATCTTTGCAGCCCTAAGCTTTAGCTGTCCCTGATATCCAATTTCCTCTAACATGATTTGCCTGGAATATCTATCGAGTTCTTTACTTGATAGATCAGAGCCTCCGGCAACTGCAGGCAGGATATAGATTTCGTCGCCATCCTTTAGCGCAGTGTCCATTCCGCCAGAAAATCTTGAATTTTTTCCATTGATGTAGATATTGATGAGTGAGCGTGGTGTTCCGTCATCGTTTAATACTCTACGTTTGAAGTCATCACCCATATCTTGTGATATTTTGGTAAATGATTCCAAAAGAGAATTCGCATTAATTTGGAGTTTTTTTTCTCCCCCTCCCTTGTTTAGCACGGATGGAATTGTGAATGTGATATTTGCCAAATTATTTCACCATTGCAGAGATCTTTGCAACATCTGCCTGCATTACTTGTGGTTTTGGCAAGACTTCCATTAATGACTCCGTTGCCTTTAGTCCGTTTCCGGTCACATAGCATATGGTTGTGTCATTTTTGTCAATTTTGCCATCGTCTATCATTTTTTTAAGAACTGCTACCGAGACTCCACCTGCAGGTTCCGTAAATATTCCCTCAGTTCTCGCAAGCAATAGAATAGCATCAACTATTTCACGGTTGTTTGACTCTTCGGCATATCCATTATACTGCTTTAGTCTTTTGAGCACATAACGACCGTCACCAGGATCTCCTATTGCAAGACTTTTTGCTATAGTATCCGGGTTTTCAACTGGGATCACATCATTTGATCCCCGTTTGAACGCATCGACTATCGGCGCACATCCATGCGGCTGTGCGGCAATCATGTGCATTTTAGAAACATCTCCAAGCAATGATACGCTTTGCAGTTCTTCAAAACCCTTACAAATCGCATTAAGCATTGCTCCACTGCCCACCGGAACTACGAGGTGATCAGGCACCTGCCAGTCAAGCTGTTCTGCCACCTCATATGCAAGCGTCTTTGATCCTTCCACATAATACGAGCGCATGTTGATGTTTACAATTCCTATTCCTTTGCTGTCTCCAATTTGTGCAGCAATTCTATTTGCATCATCGTATGTTCCATCAACTGCAATGAACGTTGAGCCATATGCAAGTGCTTGGGCAATTTTTACATGTTCAATGTCACTTGGCGCAAACACATAGCATGGAAATCCACCCTTTGCAGCATGTGCCGCAGTGGCAGATGCCAGATTACCGGTGGATGCACATCCAACTGCAGACAGGCCAAACTCCTTTGCCTTTGATACGGCTACTCCTGCAGGCCTGTCTTTAAATGAAAATGTTGGATTCACAGAATCATTTTTTATGTAAAGATTGTTCAGTCCCAGCTTTTGTCCCAGCTTCTCTGCCCTTACTAGCGGGGTCATTCCGGCATTGATGCTAATTATGTTGGATTTGTTCTGTATTGGCAATAATTCGAAGTATCTCCAGTATGTGTGCTCACGGTTTGCAAACATATTTTTTGTAATTGGTGGAAATTCATATTTTACATCGAGTGGTCCAAAGCACTCATCGCAGATATACTTGAATGTGGATTCATACTCCTTTTTGCACTCTCTGCATTGTAATGATATTTTTGTCATGTTTAGATCGGGTTTTGTTTTATAGTTAAAATGTCCTAATATCAAGTTTAGTGACACTTAATTTTAAGTACAACTTGTTTAATGATAATTAACTCGCATTACATGAGTTTTTTGATATAAAATTACGCAAGGTATTTAGATATTTTCTGATTATTTAGAAAAAAGTGAGTTCAAAATTAATTGCAAGCGTGATATCTTGCATAGTAATTGCAATAATAATTGGAGCGATTATTTTCACAAGTATTAAATTGGAAAAACCCGAACCTAAGGATCCATTTGAAAATTGGAATAGATCAGGTCCTTTTGCAATAAATAAGTTCCAGTATAAATTAGGAGAAAATATTTTCATTTCAGTAAACGGATTGTCATCAAATGATGTAGGCAAGATAATTTTTGGGTTGCCAAATGGAACCACAATATATTCCACAGTACCATTTGATGGTGCAATGAAATCTGAATTCAATACATATTTTATACCGTCTCTTTCAAAAGCAGGAAAAATTTGCAGTGTTAACGACATAGTCGGCAAGTGGTTCGTTGTCTTTAGAGATACAAAGTACAAGCCAATAACATTTGAGATCATAAACGAAACCTTGGGTCATACAGGAAAGGATCGTTATGAGAAAGTTTGTTAGTCTAGTTTGTTGTGAAAGCAGACACGTTCCCCAGTATGACATGCAGGTCCTGCAGGTTCTACTAGATAGATCACGGCATCAGAATCACAGTCAATTAGAATTTCCTTGACCTTTTGTGTATTGCCGGATTCTTCTCCTTTCATCCAGAGTTTGTTTCTTGACCTGCTCCAGAACCAAGAGTTCTTGGTTTTTTGTGTCAGTTCAAGTGATTCTTTGTTGGAATAAGCAAGTGTCAAGACTTCCTTTGTATTAGAATCCTGAACTATAACTGGAATAAGACCATCGCCTTTTGAGAAATCCAAATCAGAAATAGTCTTTTTCATTAATATGATTTCCGGTTTTTGACTTATAATCTTACGTCTACATTATTTTCTTTGAGATATTCTTTTACCCTATCGACTGAGTGAGTCTCATAGTGAAATATTGATGCTGCCAATGCGGCGTCAACATCTGTTTTTTTAAATACATCTAGCATGTGAAGCGGCTCGCCACATCCGCCAGACGCGATTACCGGGGTTGACACTGTTTCAACTATTGCCTTTGTCAGAATGATATCGTAGCCATCCTTTGTTCCGTCTTTATCTATGCTCGTAAGCAGAATTTCACCGGCGCCCAACCGCTGTACCTTTTTTGCCCATTCTATCGCATCCATACCGGTTTCCTTTTTACCACCGTAGATGAACACCTCAAACCAGAACTTTTTGGAACCATCTGAAAAAACGTTTTTCCCTTTGGCGGAGTCATAGTTACGTTTTGCATCTATTGCCACAACGACGCATTGCTTACCAAAGAGATTCATTAGTTCGGTTATTATTTCGGGATTCTTTACTGCTCCAGTATTGATTGCAACCTTGTCTGCGCCGCAAAGCAAAATGTCACGTGCATGTTGAAGTGTTTTTACTCCACCCCCAACAGTAAATGGAATATCAATTACCTGGGCAACCTTTGATACTAGTGAGCGGATGGTTTCTCTTTGTTCCTGTGATGCAGTGATATCAAGAAAGACAAGCTCGTCTGCTCCTTCTCTGCTGTATTTTTCTGCAAGCAGTACTGGATCACCTGCATCTTTGATTGATTCAAAATGCAATCCCTTGACCACTCGGCCGTTTGCCACATCAAGACATGGTATGATTCTTTTAGTTAGAGTCATGCCAGCTTTTTTGCCTCCTCAATCGATACTTTTCCTTCATAGAGCGCCTTGCCGAGAATAACACCATACGCATTACAATTCTTTACTGCCGTAATATCATCAAGATTTGATATTCCCCCACTCGCAATCACATTTGCGTTCGAAAATGAGCATGCTTTTTTCAGATAGTCGAGATCAGGTCCTTTCATGGTGCCGTCTCTTGAGACATTGGTTACAAGAAATTCTGAAAAATTTCTTCCAGTAAAATTTTGCATAGCAGTAATCAGGTTGACACTGGTTGACTGTTGCCATCCATTTACCACGATCATTCCATTGTTATGATCTGCAGATATCACTATTTTATTTGTGCCAAATTTTGTTGCCAGTTTTGAAACAAGTTCCATGTCTTTGAACGCAATTGTTCCTAGTACAACCCTTTGTGCAAAGTCCAAGGATTCGGAAATTATTGATTCTGTTCTCAAGCCGCCAGCTATTTGTGTCGGAATGGATACTTCCTTGACAATTTTTTCAATTAGTTTGAGATTTGAGCCCCTTTGCAATGTGGCATCCAGATCAACCAAATGTAGCATGTCCGCTCCTGCCTTTTCCCATTTTTTTGCCATACCCAGAGGATCATTACTGTACACGGTCTTGTTTTCTGGTTTTCCTTGGTATAGTCTCACCACCTGACCTTCCATGAGGTCAATTGCCGGAATTACCTTCACTTTTTACACTCTCGTAAAAAGTTCTGAATCATCAAGGAGCCAACCTTGCCCGACTTTTCTGGGTGAAACTGGGTTCCATACAGTGTACCACTGTTAACTATAGCTGGAACTGTTATTCCATAATCGGAATCTGCGACTATTATGTCGTCATTTTTTGGTTTTACTCTGTACGAGTGGACAAAATAAACCCAGGAAGAATCTGGAATTCCATCCATCAGCGGATTTGATTTTCTAAGTTTTAGGTTGTTCCACCCCATGTGCGGTATTTTGAATTTATTTGGAAGGATCACTACCTCGCCTTTCATTACAGAGAGTCCTCTCTCCTTTCCCTCTTCGCTTTTTTCAAAAAACATCTCCATGCCGAGGCATATTCCAAGCACGGGAATTTTGTCCTTAACATATTCCTGAAATGTAGTCTTTGAGCTTTTACGCATGCTCTGTACTGCAGGATCAAAGTTGCCTACACCCGGCAACAACAAGCCAGAATAATTATTTGCCTCATCAAAAGTTTTTATGATGTCAACTGTCGCTCCCTGTTTTTCTAGAGCTACCTTTAGGCTGAATATGTTGCCTGCTCCATAATCAAATATTGCTACAGTCATTACATTGAACCTTTGGTACTTGGAATTCCTTTTTGCTTCTTATCAATGCTGGCTGCTACTCTAAATGCCACCGCAAGTGACTTTATTGCAGATTCTACTTTGTGGTGATCGTTTTCTCCATATTTTACATTCAGGTGTATACAGCTGTTCAGGTTCTGTGCAAGGGATGTGAAAAAATGTTCAATGTCCTCTTTTGACATTCCTTCAATTTGCGCCCTCTTAATGGAAAGGCTGATTTTGTGATACGGTCGTCTCACTAGGTCTATTGTTGCTTCTGCAAGTGATTCATCCAGTGGAACCGATGCATAGCTGAACCTTGTTATTCCAGCTCGTGTCCCAAGCGCCTTGTCTATTCCGGCACCAATTGCAATCCCCACATCTTCGATCAAGTGGTGCAGAATGTTATCATTGGACTTTGCCTTTACAGTAAGATCAAGCATGGAATGCTTTGCAAACGAGGTAATTAGGTGATCAAAGAAATCAATCCCAGTTTTGATAGATATCTTTCCGCTGCCGTCAATATTGGTTTGTACGCTTACAGAAGTCTCCTTTGTTTCACGCTTAATGCTGCTTTTTCTTGCCGCCATA
>SCVO01000020.1 GCA_004322465.1 Candidatus Nitrosotenuis sp. | reverse complement strand
ATTGGAAATAGCATATAAACCATTCAGAAAATTTTTCAAAAAACATGACATAAATCGATCAAAAATATATCGGTCAATATAAGGTAGTAGTCGTTGGAAGAATTAGAAAAGCAGTACAGGAAAAAAACTAGGACATCGTCAAGTCTTTTTGAGAAATCAAAAAAACTTCACGTAAACGGAGTAAGCCACAACATTAGATTTTTTGCGCCGTATCCATTTGTTACAAAGTCTGCAGGTGGGAAATTCCTCACCGATGTCGACTCTAACAAGTATGTCGACTTTTGGATGGGCCACTGGAGTCTCATTTTGGGGCACGTTGCAAAACAAGTCTTTGGACATGTAAAAGAGCAGGCGTCTAAGGGGTGGATGCACGGAGTGGTAAACAAAAACACGATTGAGCTGTCAGAGATGATCTCAAAGGCAGTCCCAGTTGCGCAGAAAATTCGCTATGCCACCACGGGAACCGAAGCTACAATGTACGCAGTGAGACTTGCGCGCGCAGTCACAGGCAAAAAAATAATTGCGAAAATTGACGGAGGGTGGCACGGATACACTACTGATCTTCTAAAGAATGTCAACTGGCCGTTTAATGAGCCAGAGAGCAACGGGCTTACAGATGAAGAGCACATCATATCGCTCCCATACAACAACTTGGAAAAATCATTAGAGATACTGCAGTCGGTGAAAAAGGAACTCGCCGGAATAATAGTGGAGCCGGTCTTGGGTGGAGGAGGCTGCATACCCGCAACAAAAGAATACCTCAAGGGGCTGCAGGAGCACGCCAAAAAAGTGAACGCGCTCTTCATCCTAGACGAGATTGTCACGGGATTCAGATTCAGATACGGGTGCACATACGACACCATGGGACTAGAGCCGGACATTGTGACGCTTGGAAAAATTGTCGGCGGCGGATTTCCAATCGGAGTGATTTGTGGAACAAATGAAATAATGAGTTATGCAGACACCACGACTCACTCAAAAGCAAACAGGGCGTACATTGGCGGCGGAACGTTTTCTGCAAACCCGATGACGATGAAAGCTGGAAAGGCAACCTTGGACGCATTAAAGAATGGGAAAAGCATTTACACAAAACTTGACGGCCTTGGAGAAAAAACAAGAAAACAGTTATCCAAAACGCTTGAGGGTAACGCAGTTCTCACCGGCAAGGGCTCGCTGTTCATGACGCACTTTACAAAAGAAATCACGCAAATACAAAACGCTGCAGATGCCGCACGATGCGACACCAAACTGCTACAGCGATTCCACTTTGAAATGATCGTAAGGGACGGAGTGTTTTTCTTGCCAGGCAAGCTTGGCGCATTTTCAAACGCGCATTCGGACTCGGATGTAAAAACACTAGTCAGCGCGGCAGAAAGGTTTTCACAGACAATATCTTAAATTGGCATCAATCCAAAAATAGCCGTACGATGATTTTTCACGACGGCAAAAAATCTGGCGAACTGATGCAAGAGGCAGTGTCATTTTTGCAAAAAAACCAGCCAAAAAAAGCAATCGACGTTTTCAATCAGATACTAAAGGCAGATCCTGCACACAAAGACGCCTTATTCAACAAGGGAACCGCATTAAACCAGGTTCGCAAGTATCATGACGCCATAACCTGTTTTGAAAAAATACTCCAAAAAGAGCCAGGCAACGAGGTCGTGCTCAACAACATGGCAATATCGCTAGCAGAGCTTGGAAACGTTGACGAGGCAATGGCAAACTACGACAAGGCAATCAAGTCCAGCCCAAACTATGCGCCAAGCCACTACAACAAAGGAGTGTTGCTTGACAGGCTGTTCCGCCACGAGGAGGCCCTGGAGTCGCTTGAAAACGCAATTAAAAAAGACGCGACAAAACCAAATGCGTTATTCTACAAGGGAGTAATTATTGCAAAGCTCAAAAGACACGAGGAGGCGCTGAATTACTTTTCCAAAGTCCATCAGGACCATCCAGATCACATGGAAGCGTATTTTCACAAGGGAATCGAGCTTGCAGAGACTGGAAAGCACCATGACGCCATAGCTATTTTTGAGAAAATTCTTTCCTCAAGTGACAACATGAATGTAGTCTATGCAAAGGCAAGAAGCAAGGCGGCAGTAGGCGAGATTGACGAGGCAGTAGATCTCCTAAAGAGGGCAATGAAGAAAGACTCAAAGACAGTAAAAAACTGGGCAAAGGCAGAAAAGATTTTTCAAATAGCAAACGACGAGCGAATTTACAAAGTCATCCGATGACACACAGATACAGAAAAATAAAACACGGTGCGTGAAAGGACATGATAATTTCTGATCTAGCCAAATGCGCCCCCATACCGGGAGCTGAGGGAACCACGATAAGGCAGGTCTTTCATCCTCACAACACGATGCTCGGCATAAGATACAGCATGGCACAGTGCACCATAGAACCAGGCAAGAGCTCAAAGCCCCACAAGATGAAATCTTCAGAGATTTATTTTGTCACAAAAGGGCAAGGCGTTTTGCACATTGACGACGAATCATCAGACATCGCGGAGAACCAAGCGGCATACATCCCCCCGTTCTCAAGACAGTTCATCAGAAACACAGGAAAAACAAATCTAGAGTTTTTGTGCATAGTCGAGCCGGCTTGGAAGCAAGAAGACGAGATAGTCGAGTAATATCCAAGACGGGCAGAATTATTTTCAAAAAAATTCCAGCCTACTTAAATAGAAAAAACGCCCCCCATAACCATGCGGGGCTTAGATGAGATCCTAGTAAACGCAATAATGCAGACGGTAAAAAAAGAGATCAGCTCCAAGGGCTATGAGGGCATAGAACAACAGTTGCAAAACCACGGCATGCGGGTGACTGACATGTTTTACAGGTTTCCAGAAATGAAAAAATCATTATTCCACTTTACAAACGAACTGAAAATCATCGAGGACAAGATACTCAAAGATTTTCTGGCAATAGAGCAAGAGCCAGAAACGTCGGAAATTTGGCTGGTAATTAAAAACCAACACCTGACAGAATTGATTCTGAAGAGCTTCGCAGATGAGGAGAAAAAAGCAATCATGGACCTAATCCGCGACGCGCCGGAGACAATTCCAAAAATTTTGGAGCGGTGCAAGATACCAAACACGTCAGGATACAGAAAGATGAATCAGCTCATCGACGAAAAGATGGTTGTGACTACGGGCTTGGCAGAAACGTTTGAGGGAAAGCGGGCAATTCTGTACAAGTCGATAATCCAAAAGATGCAGATACTCATCAGTGCAAACGAGATAATTGCCAAAATACTAGTTGACAGGGAAACACTGGACGCTAGCGAAATAATACGGACAATTACAGAGATCAACACAAACAAAACAAAGACAGCGGCAAACTAACATATTTTTAAAACAGTTAGGCGTTAATCAGGTGTTGAATACGTCTGACGCATATCAGGTGCTAAAGATAAACCCGGCGTCGTCTTTTGACGAAATAAAATATGCATACAGAAAACTTGCGCTAGAGTCGCATCCGGACAAAAACACAAGCGAGAAAGACGGCGTAAAATTCAAGCGGGTAACCGAGGCATACCACATGCTGAAAAAAGACAGAAGAATTACAAATTCAAAGAACAGAGAATCAAAGTATACAGAGTCAAAGACGAAAAAGGAAAAAACATTCACCAAAACAAATTGGGGCGCGCGGCCAGGCGAGGGCACGCCGGAGGAAGACTGGTCGAGGTACACAAAACAGACAGAGCAGTCAGATCCTTTCTTTTGGAAAAGCTATGTGGCGGAGTTTTGGAAAAATTACGAGTCGCAGAACAATCAGGCAAAAAAACCCTATGACTTTAAGATAACGCAGGAGAGAGCGCCAGACCTATCAGTCAGTGTTGATCACAGCCTGTGCATTGCGTGCTGCAGCTGCGAAACAATCGCGCCAAAGGTCTTTGCTGTCGACAAGTTATCCAAGATGAATCCAAAATCAAACGTGATAAACCCAAGGGGTGCAAAGTCAGATAAAATAATGGACGCCGCACAGACATGCCCTACAAAGGCAATAAGAGTAGAGGAAAAAGAAACTAAAAGGCGACTGTACCCATACTAGCTTGACTTTATTTTGTTCAACACATCATCAAATTCTTTGTCTGAGAGACTAGGCCTCTTGGAAAACATACTGTGAATTGGACCAGCGGAGTCATCCAGCCTACGTGGAACAAGGTGCACGTGAACGTGCGGAATTTCTTGCCCGCTTTCCCGTCCGTTGTGAACTGCAACCAGCGTTGCGCCCGTGATTTTGTCCACCTTTGAGACAACCTTGTGGACGGTCTCAAAGAGATCTGCGTTATCCGCTGACGACATGTCTTGAATTTTTTCATAGTGATTTTTTGGGATGATGAGCGAATGGCCAGGAGCCAACGGGAACGCGTCTAAAAATGCCAGTGACTTTTGCGTTTCAAGTATCGTCCTTGCCTTGATTTGCCCTTTTGCGATTTTACAGAATATGCAATCCATCATTCAAACACTAGTCGTATGTGTGGTTTCATTCCGGCATATTTTAGAGTGGCGCATTGGAATGTGGAATCACGAAATACATTATAATGGATAACCCAAACCAAGAAAACAGTTGGCAATAAAGAACATCACAGTTTTGGGATCCGGAATAATGGGTCACGGCATAGCCCAAGTTAGTGCCATGTCAGGATACAACGTAGTACTGAGGGATATTGAGCAGCAGTTTTTGGACAAGGCGCTTGAGAAAATCAAGTGGAGCCTTGAAAAACTAGTGTCAAAGGAAAAAATAACAAAATCGCAGTCAGATGAAATTCTTTCAAGAATAAAGACCCAGGTAGACCTCAAGGAGGCAGTAAAATCAGCCGACTTGGTGATAGAGGCAGTCCCAGAAATAATGGATCTGAAAAAAAAGGTGTACTCAGAACTTGATCAAGTGGCAGGCAAAAACGTAATTTTTGCATCAAACACAAGCACGCTTCCAATTACTGAGATTGCAAACATCGTGAGCAACCCAGAAAGATTTATCGGGATTCATTTTTTCAACCCGCCCCAACTGATGAAGCTGGTTGAAGTGATACCTGGACAAAAAACAGCGCCCGATATTCTCAGCCAGACAGTAGAGTTTGTTAGATCAGTAAAAAAGGAACCCGTGATATGCAAAAAAGACGTTCCTGGATTTATCGTTAACCGCCTGTTCATTCCGCTTGTCCACGAGGCATGCTGGTTAAAACAAAGAGCAGATCTCAAAATGGAAGAAATTGACTCGGCAGTGAAATTCAAGATGGGATTCCCAATGGGAATATTTGAGCTTGCGGATTTTACCGGAATGGATGTGATACACAAGGCAACGATAGAACTAGAGTTGCGCGACAAAAAAGTCATACTCCCCCATCCAGAAGTGGAACGATTGTTCAATGAAAAAAAGCTCGGACAAAAGTCAGGGGAAGGATTCTACAAGTATTCTGATGAAAAATATGAGCGAATTCAGCTGGACGAAAATCTTGCGCGACGGTGCAATCCGATTCAGCTTGTTGCAAACATTTTGAACAATGCGGCGTGGCTTGTGACAAACAAGGCAAGCGACATTGCGGAAATAGAAAAAGCCGCGCAGCTCGGACTTGGTCTCAAAAAACCATTGTTTGAGACAGCAAAAGAATTTGGAATCAAAAACATCGTAAGCGAACTAAACGAACTTGCCGAAAAATATGGCAAGTTCTACGAGCCGGATCCGTTGCTCACATCTATGCAGTGATCTGGCTTAGAATGTAGGCTACTGCCTCCTTTGGCGTCTCAACGCCTACAATTTTCACATTCTGCCGATGATCTAGGTATTGATCAGCATATTTTGATGCGGTGCCGCCAGAGTTCTTTATTGACGCCATAGGCTTTTTGTGCATGTATGCGGCGCACGCTTCGGATAACGTGCCAGAGCCGCCACCCACCAGTATTACGCCGTCAGCAGACAGGGCATTTAGAAAATCTCTCGACAGACCAAGGCCGCTTGGGATTACAATGTCGCAGTACTCATTTGCAAACGACGGATCATCTTGAGGAATTATTCCAACGGTCAGGCCGCCTGCGTCATGAGCTCCGTGTGACGCCGCTTTCATTACGCCCCCAAGACCGCCAGTTATCAGAACAGAGTCGGATTTTGCCACTTCTGCCCCTACGGCATACGCGATTTTTTCTAGTTCTGGAGTGCAGCCGTTTTCATTGTTCCCAATCACAAGAATTTGTCGCTTTTTTGGCAATTGCGGTTTTTTGATCTCTGAGACAAATATCTCTTTCACGGAACGGAGAGATCATTTCGTCGAGCGTAAAGGATATAAAATTAGTATGATAACCCAAGACATGACAAAACGCACAATGCCAGTATGTTTTACTGCAGAGCAATATGCAAAAATCGAGAAAATTGCCAGAGAGCAAGGCATGGTTAATGCAAGCCAGGCAATTGAAAAGCTGCTAAAAGAGATCTAAAAGCATTTTTTTATCTAATTTTGTTTTATTTTTATTCGACATGATTACGTTTTTTAAAGAAATTGTTTGGAACTAGACATGGGATTATTCAGCAAAAAACCCGTAGTTTGCACCGTTTGTAACAAAGAAACAACACATGCGCATAAGCCAAAAAAGGAGTGGAATATGCAAGGTCCACTTTGTGCAGACTGCTACATGAACACGATGAGCCAGTATTATTACGGAACATTCAAACAAAAATGCGTAAAATGCGGATCCCAGCAAAAGATCAGCGACTTGTGGGAGCCAAGATGGCAGTGGGACATGGAAGGGCTCTTGTGCAAATCCTGTTTTGATGCAAAAGAGATTGACTTTAAGGAAAAAAAAGAATCATGTAGCATCTGTGGTGCAAAGATGAACTTCTTTAGGTACAATCCAAAGAGTGAGTGGAAAATAGAAGGCCAGTTGTGCAGAAAATGCTGGGACGAGCAAAAGGAAACGCACCGATGAGGTTTCTAAAGCCAAAAATTAAGTGCGATAAATGCAGTCTAGAGTTTTCATCTCAGGAGAAATTTATGCAGCATGAAGAGATAGTTCACGGCAAAAACATCCCGTATGATTGTAAGAAGTGCGGTGAGAATTTCTCCAATATGGAAGACATGCGAAGCCACTTACAGAGATACCACAGCTACAAAAAGGAAAGAACCTAAATCGCTTGTACGGACTTTACAATTGGCGGCCTTACTTTGTTAAAGACCCTAAAGCCGCAAATGCATTTTATTTCAGGCAGTCTGCTTAGCTCGGTGTTTGTGACGTTTGTTCCGCACCTCAGACACTTGTAAATAACATCAAATTTTTCTGTTGCAGGCATTGATTCGTTTGTTTCAATGGATGGTTCAGACATGGGTTTTTTCAGTGGCTCGATAATTTAAGGCTATAATCTTATTTCAGTGACAATTCAATGTAAACGTCGTCTGGGATCTTGAGTCGCATTAGCTGTCTTATTGCTTTGTCGTCTGCGCTAAGATCGATTATTCGTCGATGCATTCGCATTTCCCATTTCTCATATGTTTCAGTTCCGTTTCCACATGGGGATTTCCTTGTAACTACGTTGAGTCTTTTTACTGGAAGCGGCGTCGGGCCTTTTACCTTGACGCCGGTTTTTGTGCCAATGCCCATAATCTCAGTGCAAACCCCATCTAGTTTTGGAAGGTTTGTGCTGGTTAGCTTGATTCGGGCAGACTGGGTCATCTAGATCAAGCTGGTTTGTATTCTTCTGTAATATCCTTAATGATTCCTGCAGCGATTGTTGCGCCCATGTCTCTGAGTGCAAATCGTCCCATTTCTGGAAAGTCTTTGAAGGTTTCAACACATGTCGGCCTTACTGGTCTGATTTTCACAATTGCAGAATCGCCAACTTTTAGGAACTTTGGATTTTGTTCATCGATTCCTCCAGTTGCTGGGTTTATCTTTGCTTCAAATTCTGTAATTGTTGCAGCAACTTGTGCTGTGTGAGCATGCATTACTGGTGTGTAACCAGGTGCAAGTGCTGTCGGATGATGTATGATTATGATTTGTGCTCTAAATTCTTTGGCAACCTTTGGTGGATCTGATGGGTGACCCAAGACATCGCCTCTTTTGATATCTTTCTTTTCAATACCTCTGAGGTTGAATCCGATGTTGTCTCCTGCTTCGGCAGATTGTAATTGTGTGTGATGGGTTTCAATTGATTTTACTTCACCTACTGCGCCAGATGGCATTACGATAATCTTGTCACCTGGTTTGAATGTGCCAGTCTCGACTCTGCCTACTGGTACTGTTCCCACACCAGTGATGGTGTAAACGTCTTGAATTGGCAGTCTGAGTGGTTTTCCAACTGGTTTTTCTGGAGCCTCAAAGTCATCAAATGCTTGTAATAGTGTCTTTCCAGTCCACCATCCCATGTTTTCTGATTTCTTGACTAGGTTGTCTCCTTTCCATCCAGATACTGGAATGATTGGTACTTTTTCTAATTTGTAACCGACGGATTTTACTAGTTTTTCTGCTTTCTCCTTTGCAGTCTTGAATGCTGCTTCAGAATAATTGCTGTCATCCATCTTGTTAATTGCTACAATGATTTGTCCTACTCCGAGTGTTTTGAGTAAGAATGCGTGCTCTCTTGCCTGTCCACCTGGCGCAATAGCAGTGTCTGTTTCGCCTTCTTTTGCAGAAAGAACCAGAATTGCTGCGTCTGCTTCAGATGCACCGGTGATCATGTTTTTGATAAAGTCTCTGTGACCTGGAGCATCAATTAATGTGAAGAAGTACTTCGGAGTCTCGAATTTTTGAAATGCTAAGTCGATTGTGATACCTCTTTCTCTTTCGTCTTTAATGTTATCCATAACCCACGCATACTTGAATGTGTCACCTTTTCCGGTCTTTTCAGATTCTGCTGCATGAGATGCAATAGTTCTTTCGTCCACTAAGCCCATGTCCATTAGGAAGTGACCCATAGTAGTTGATTTACCGTTATCAATGTGTCCAGTTACGATCAAGTTCAAGTGTGGTTTTGTTGCCATA
>SCVO01000019.1 GCA_004322465.1 Candidatus Nitrosotenuis sp. | reverse complement strand
CCATCTTTTGACTTCAGGTCCACAGATCTTGTCAGGGTGAATTCGCCTGACTTTGAATCAAACGACACAATGTTGTATTCTATTTGGCCTGAGACGCTCTGGACTAGCTTGTTTTTGACGTATGTAGATGAATCTAATTTGTATATGACGTGCTTGCCAACATAGTCTTGCTTTGCTATTGGGGCTGTGTCCGCAAAGACATGTGCCGAGCTACAAAACATTACCGCAACAATTGCAGAAATCAAAATCAGATATCTCAGAGTCATTTTATCCCCAAGGCCCGGTTTACCTTATTCAGCGATGTAATGTCGGATTCTTTCATTGAGCCAGACTCCAAGTATGTTTTCATCTCAATCAACAAGCTTTTTGGAAGAGTCTTTAATTTCGCATCATCAAGATTCTTTACATAATAATGCGCAACTTCATCATGCCCGTAACTTAGCTCTTTGAAAACGCCGGAAATCAGTTTCGGGTTGTAATTTGCAAGATCATTTCCCAAACCCTGTCTCGGATTAACCTCATTGATGTGTTGATTTATGATAATACGTGGAAGATCGTCCAAGTAGCTTGCGTACTCGTGATCCTTGACTCCCATTTTGAGGTCGGAATAGAATTTCCCAGGATTTGTCTTAAACAAGAGATTCTCTCCAAGCGTTGCTCTGCCAGCACCCACTGCCACAATATCGGATGCGAATGTAGCGTGATTGTATGTTGGACCTTCTGGATAAGTCCATGATGCCCCGCCGTAAGTGTTTACAGAAATCTTGTATGCATATTTAGCAAAAAAATCCGGATAGTATTCTTTAATCATACTTAGTGCCGCAGAAGTTATGATCGCCCCCTCACTATGGGCGTGAATTTCAACCGTCTCTCCCTTTTGTAAATCGTGCATGATGTTACTAACAAGAGATTGTACTGACGGATTATCGTTGAGCATACCTACTTTGAGCTTGCCCGACTCGACAAGATCTGCAATTTGGCCGTCGCTTTTGTTGTAGACTCTTTTTACAGGCCTTTCCAACAATTCAGCCAGCCTCTTGGCACTGTCATCTGAAGATGTTATTGTGTTCCAGACTCCGTTGATAAAATACACCGGCTTGTCGTTAAATGCACGTCCGGACGGCTTGAACTCATCTACTGCGCCATCTTGTGCAGGTAACTTGTCAATGAGAAGTGCCTTGTTCTTTAAGGAAAAAAAGAGCTTGCGATACAAATCGTCTGAGAACAATTTTTGCAGATCATCAGGTATCGGCCCTGGCGGAATCTGTTTTAGAATCTCCAGTGCCCGGTTAGCCCTTGCTGTTGGATCTTTAATTTTATCAAGCGTTGATTTTATTGAAGCATAATCTAGCTTTACAGCCTCTGGTTTTGTCTCTGGCTTTGGTGTGGAGGGCTTGTTTTTTGACTCGATTTGCTTTGTAAGGCATGCGTCAACAACTTTCTTCTCAGTCAACATTTTTGCGTTTTGAGGATCTGACCTTAATGCAGCAGAATAATAATCGACTGCGGTCTTGCAGTCGCCTTTCATGTAATACGTTATTCCAAGCCACCGCAGAACATCCTTGTTGCCTGGGCTCAGTTCCAGCGACTTCTTAAAATAGGTGATTGCCTGATCATAATTTTTTAGTCCCACCAGTGAGACGCCCTTTCCCATCCACCCGATGACATTGTTTGGCTCCATCGTTGTGATTTTGTTGAAGTATTCAAGTGCCTTGTCGAATTGTTTTTGATTCAGGTATGATCTGCCTGCCTGCACCATCTGATTCACATCCTGCCCGGATTCTTCGGGAGTCTGTTTTTGCGGCGTGGTAAACGATGCGAATTTTTGAAGTTTGGCAGTTCCAATAACATATTGGTCGCTAAAGTTCAGAGTCATCATATCGCTTGTTGCAGAGCCAGAAAATCCCACTCCCTCAGAGTCAGTCAAAATCACAAGTGCTCCATCAACGGTTCCTCTCACATTTCCCGAGTATGGGTCAAGTGAGCAAGATTCCAGTCCCTCTAGCTTGCCTGTCGGCTTTGCACTAGTCACAGTAAAGACGTAGCTTCCACTTAGTGCATTTCCGTCTTGTTGCAAGGTTGCAGTGACACTACCTACGTATGCGCAATATCCGTACGAGTCTTGCATTTGGACTGTACCTGACCATTTTCCTGACAAATCCACCATCGGCTGCAACGAAAATCCGTCATGAGGGTAAAACAGGGCAAAGCATGCTGCAAAAATTAGGCATATGATGATCTTCAATTACTCAAGTGATTTTATCATAATTAATTAGAATTCGTACGAATCTCAGTGTTGATAGTTACTTGTTTTGTGTGGTTTTTAGAAACGGCGAGTTGACGCGGTTACCTCCAACCTATGGGAAGTTAATATCTAATTCAAATCCAAAACGGTCAGCACCTTTCAGAAATTAATAATCCGCATTCACCCCTTCAGAAACTATGTTAGTTGAGAATCAAGAGTGAAATTCAAAGTGCAAGTTATTATCTTTACAAAGTCATACTGACATAATGACAAGTCAGTATGTCATAATGGGCATAGCAGTGGGTGTCTTCTTCGCAGGACTTGGAATAGGTTATGCGATCTTTTCAGCAAATCAACCCAATTTTGCAAATATGACACCACAGCAAATGCAGCAAATGATGAACAATCCGCAGATGATGAATCAGTGGCATCAGACCATGATGAACAATCCCCAAGCATTTAACAGCTGGATGGGCATGATGATGCAAAACCCGCAATACATGAATCAAATGATGGGCACGATGATGCAAAACCCGCAGTTTGGAGACTGGATGATAGGGCCGATGATGGGTAACCAAAACATGATGAACAACATGATGGGATCAATGATGAACAATCCACAATTTATGAACAGATGGATGGGCACAATGATGAACAATCCAAACTTTCAGCAACAGTATATGGGGCCGTGGATGATGATGAGGGATCCACAATTTATGCAGAACATGAAAAGTCAGTGGTCATCGGGCACAAACATTGAGAGTTCGGCAGTACAAACAAACAAGGTATCGATACTTGCAGACACCTGGCAATACCAGTCCACAAAAGCGTTTTCGCCGTCTGTGATCAAAGTATCATCTGGTACAACAGTCACATGGACAAATGATGATCAAATAATCCACACCGTTACAGACCTTGGAGGCAAGTTTGACTCTGGATTTATTCAGTCAGGCGGGACTTGGGAGCACACCTTTGACTCAAAGGGTACCGACTACTACTTTTGCAGCATACATCCATGGATGAGAGGCGCCGTAATAGTGTCATGAGTCACTGTTTTCAGCAACCTTTTCTTTTTGTTTTAATTATTTGATTGGCGCAAATCGTTTGCTCAAAATCTGGTTGCCAAATACGAATGAATCCTGAAATTCTATTCTTACTCTTTGCCAATGAACTCGTTTGAAAAATAAAGAATTTGGAAAGGAGTTTTGTAACGGGTCTTTACATGATTCGAACTAATCGTAAATCACAGATTGGAATTTTCTCTTATTTTAGGCAAAAATCTTGAAAGTCAGCTTCAATCCTGATAATTTTCACGGATTTAATAACTCAGGTATGTATTTTGACATCATGAGCAAAAAAGAGGGCGAGAAAGAAAATGAAAAAATGAAGAAAAAAACAGAACGAGAAGAAATGAAAGAGGAAGGCCATCAGCTTGAACTCAAAGAAGGTTATGAGCAAGATGAAAACTATGATGAATCGGAAGAATAGTTTGTTTTAAAACCGCATACATATTGATAATGTGCCTACTCAGTTACCAAATATGCAAGATAAACAGAACGTGGATGATGATCTTTTCATCCGAGAATTAATAGAAGAAGCCAAAAAGGGATTGAAAGAAGGCGGAATACCCATCGGTTCAATTTTAGTCAGAAATAATAAAATCATTGGACGGGGTCATAACCGTCGTATACAAGATGACGACCCGATAGCACATGCTGAAATTGCATGTTTAAAAAATGCTGGCAGAATAGGCAGTTATGAGCAAACTGTACTTTACTCAACTTTAATGCCATGTTATCTTTGTGCGGGTGCAATTGTTCAATTCGGCATCAAGAAAATAATAGTAGGAGAATCAAAAAATTTCCAAGGTGCTGTCGAATTTCTGAAATCACACGGTGTGATTATAATGGATTTGGAATCTGAGGAATGCATATCTCTCATGGAAAATTTTATTAAAAATAATCCAGAATTATGGAATGAAGACATAGGTAAGAAATAGAGAAACACGAACTGCATTTTTGTCATTTGACAAATTTGAACGATACATTTTTGTAATCTGGTACGGGAATTGTGTAAAATCCAAGTCAACGATATATTTACGGAGAAGGTCGATCAAACACCTTCGGGTCCATTACTTTGAACTTCTAAACTGTCTGTATTCGTACTTTACAAAACTTATCAAGTAGTACCTTCCTATCATATCCATGCAGATTCGTATAGGTACTTTCAACTGTGAAAATCTTTACGTTTATCATCGATTGCGAAAACTAGACATCCGATTTGAACTTGACAAAACTCGTAAAATGTCACAGCCAACAAAGGATACATTTGAAAAATATGCATATGATGAAAAGCTTGGAAAGATTAGGTATGACGATCGAGGCGTCCCAATAACCTCTCTGCAAGAAGGATGGGGAATTACTGACACACAGAGAAAGAATACTGCTAGACTGATTGTTGAAAACCAACCAGACGTAATTGCCTTACAAGAAGTAGAGAATCTGGATACTCTAAACCGATTCTATAGTAATTTCATGCAAAAAATCAAAGTCAAGGATCTTCGAGAGATATACGGGAATAAGCAAGCAAAGATTCAGTGGAAGATGGACTACCGAGTTCTGATAGATGGAAACGATAATCACAGAATAGATGTGGCGTTAATGAGTAGGTTTCCAATCATAGCAATTCGTACGCATATTTGGGATAAATTCGAATCCAACAAAAGACAAATCGATATGTTTCCGCGAGATTGCTTAGAGGTAGACGTCGAGATGCCCAAAACAGGAAAAATTATAACTTTTCTTGTTAATCATTTTACTTCTAGACGGGAAGGCGCAAAAACAAAAGAAAAAAGAGAACGACAAGCTAACGCAGTCATTGAAATCATAAAAAAACGATTTGGTAACAAAATTGACAAAGGTAATTTTGTAATAATGGGTGATCTCAACGATTCGCCAAAGGATGCGGCGCTGAAAAATACCTTGTATTCTTCGGATCTAAAACTGATCAATCCTCTAGAAACGATTCCAGAAAATGAGAAATGGACACATTTTTGGTACGATGATGAAACTGGTTTGCCAAATAAGAGTGAACCCGTGGCACAGCTTGATCATGTACTTTTATCGCCCTCATTCAAAAAAACCTCGATTGTCAATGTGACAATCGATCGTAGAGGCCTACTTAACACGATTCAAACAGTGAAAAATATTGGAGTGATTCAAAAACCGCTTGATGGAATAACGGACAAGCCTGGTAATGAGGCGTCTGATCATTGCCCTGTCTTTGTGGATGTTGATTTTGCATAATCGTACTATTTTGCAATTCTTATAACATGTGTAAGAAAAAATGATTTTTGAAGTAATTATTTGGACAGCAAAGCATCCAACATTGAAAGGTCAGAAGATGATCTGTCTGCGTCTGACAACCCCTTAATTGAGAAAGTTGGCTAGTGGTGACGGTGAGGGAGTTAAATCAGGTGACTCAATACCGTGAAAATGTGTGAAATCAAGACTGTTTGCAAGGACAAGAGATATTGTTTATTGATCGTGATTTCTTTTTGAAGATTTTTAGTTTTTCGCCTTGATTGTAGTCTTTTTCTTTTTGAATCTGTAACAATGTTCTAGAATAATCTTACAAAATCATTATATGATAATTTGTGCAGGACTGTTAATGAATAATAGGAACAATCAACTTGTATTTTCTATATTGATGCTAGGTCTGCTGACTCTAGTCCCAAATGTCATCCAATATGTATGCGCTCAAGGCGTAGACGTTGGAGTTGGAGCAGAGATTAATGCGGGCGACGACGACTCGTCTGCGTCAGAAGCCGGAGCAGGAGTATCTGCAGACGTGGAATCATCCTCAAGCGAAGAGACAACCGACGAATCTATAGAGACGGAAGAAAACACAAGCATCAGTACCTCTTATCCAAAGATTAGTGCCAGCTCAGAATCGCAGGTGGTAATCCAGTCAAAACAAATGCTATACCAACCGGGCGATACTGTCACCGTTGAGGGCTCGTTGTGGAGTGCGCTCATGTCTCAACTGGGGCAATCTGGAGTGGTGAAAATCCAAGTACTTGACAGCGAAGGCAACGTGGTCAACGAAAAAACAGTCAAGGTGAGTGATGAGGGAAGTTATGATGCACAAATAGCGATACCCCCAAACTCTGTAGGTGGCAAGTATGCCATCAAGTCTGAACTCGTGGCAGATTCTTCGGTCTTGGCAGTACTTGGGGTTACGACTACTGATTTGGAATCTTCATCAAACATCATAGTCTCGGTTCCTACAGTAACTACTGTTTCGGTAGAAGATCACGGAGATTTTGATGTGGGAATAGCCAGCAGCTCCGATGTGAGTCAGGTCCAGTTTAACACGCAGGAAAAGACACTTGCATTCCAGGTGACTGGCGAATCCGGTACTCATGGCATTACACAAATAAAAATACCAAAAGATCTGCTTAGCGGTCAAATCACCGTCCTAATCGACGGACACGTGATGGCATCCGACGGCGTGATAATGACTGCCGACACGGAAACCGAAACTACGCTTGAGCTGAATTATTCCCACAGCACGCACACAATTGAAATAGTCGGCACAAATGCGGTGCCTGAGTTTGGTCAACTTTCGATTCTTGTTCTCGTAATTGCCGTTGCGGCAATCATGATTGCAGGTATGAATAGACCCGTCTTGACACGGCTACACTAGCTTCAAACCCTAGTATGAAAATATTTGAATCCGAATCTACTGTGGTATCTGTTGACAATGCTTTCCGAACTGTCACTTTAGGTTTCTAAACTATTTTGATTCGGATTGACGATCTTGCGGCAGTGTTATCGTAAAGACAGTTGGTGGGGATCTTACCGAAATGGTTCCACCGTGTGCCTCCACTATCTGACGCACACTGGAGAGTCCTAGTCCGGTTCCGCCTTGTTTGGTTGTAAACAATGGATCGAATATTTTGCCAATGTCTTCTTTGCGTATCCCGGAGCCTGAATCCTCGAACTCTATGATTAGGTTGCCGTTTTTGGCGCTTGCCCGTACTGTGATGCGACCCTGCTTTTCTCCAATTGCCTCAACTGAATTGAGCAAAATATTCCCAAACGCGACAGACAGCTGAATCTTGTCTGCCATCAAAGAGAAATCCTCTTCGGGCAGTATCACTGAAACGTTTTTTGGAACCGATATGATCCTTATGGTTTCCTTTAAAGTGTTGGAGATGGAAACGAGCTTGACTTCCAGGGGCGTTGTTTTTACAAATCCCAGTATCTGGTTTATCTGATGGGTCATTCTTAGTATTGCGTCTTTGATCACTGGTATGTACTCGTCTATCTTAGGATCTAGTTTTTTGTTTACTCTTGTTTCGATTGCCTCTGTGGATAACTTTATCACGTTTATTGGATTCCGCAAGTCATGAGATATTCTTGAGGTGATCTCGCCAATCGACGAGAGCTTTGCCTTTTTAATCAGCTCATTCTGCGTCTGTATGATCGTTTTGGCCTGATTTTTTGTTTTTTGGAACAAAAGTATCACGAACAACACGATTACTCCAATTACTGCAATCAGGCTTGGGGTAACTACGTCAAGAAAATAATAAAATGACTTTGTGGATTTTGCCTGCTCTGTTAAGATTGCCTTCGAGTATTCCGTGGTGTACTTGCCTCCAAGCTCAACCTGATCCCCTCTGACCCCGTCTACTACAAAATAGTCGTCCCATTCTTTAGAAAACGCAACTATTATTCCAGTCACTGGCTCAACTGATACCATGCATCTTCCGTTGGAAAGTATTTTTTCGGACGGAAACTGCGGAAACGCCGATGATACGTCAGTCCCCTCGTATTTGCATGAAAAGTCATAAACTTCTAGTCCGTCGATACTCCTTGCCTGCTGAAAACTAAAAGTAGTTTTAGTGAATATCATCGGATGAAAGAACTCGTAGTCGTGCTTCTGAACGTTGGGTGGAAAAGTAAAATACTCGTCGCTTTGGCTGTGTTTTCGGCTTTCCCTGTCCACAAAAAATGTCTGGGTGTTGTTAAATACGATTTGATTGGTGGCAGAATCCATCCCGAGCACCGTTGACTTTATCTCCAAAATGTTGCCATCTACACTTGCCACGTCCTGCCTCAGCGTCTCCCTTATCCAAAACGGTTCAGACATCTTGCCCCCCTTTGACTCCAAGACGCGATCCTGCCCCTCCTGCTCGGAAATCATCTCGTAGTTTAAGGGAATTTTTTTTACTTCATCAACAATCAAACCGTAAACGATTATGACAGAAATAATAATCGCAAAGCCTATGGCGGGTTTTAATTTTGAACTAAAACTCATTTCACAATATTGAAAACGTCGCATATTAAATAACGATCCCGTGATTTGTAGACGCCAACCAAATTCTGTTTGTCATAAAATCTTTAATTTAAATACGCTCACACTTTCGAATTATCATGATTACTTGCATTGTGATAGACGATGACGCCAACACGACAAAGGTGTTTTCAGATATCTTGGAATTGATCGGATTGCGGGTGGTCGGCAAGGGTTATGACGGAAACGACGCCGTTTCTCTTTACAAGAAGCATCGCCCAAATGTTGTTTTTATTGATATTGTGATGCCCCACGCTGACGGGTTTTATGCGTTAGAAAAGATCCGTGAATTTGATCCAAATGCAAAAGTTGTAGCGGTAACTGCGGATTTCACCGTGGACGTAGAGCGAAGACTAAAGGAACTGAGTGTCACTGCGATAATTCGTAAACCCTTTGATCAAAACGAAATAAGACAAGTGTTGATTCACAAATACCAAATCAGCACATCGTAATGCTTTGGCGGCAGTTCACTCACGTTGCTGCGAACCAAACGCGTTTGACTTTTCAAGTGTAGTCCGCGCGCCAGTTTTTTAGATCACTGCAGGTAGCGCGGAATTTTTTTGACCAGGTGCGACACTGATATTCTGCCTGGGCCTATTGTTATTATGACTATGGAAGCTGCAAGGAGTATTATTGGATGCTCCGCCCCGTTCGGTCCTATGAACTGCGATGCCTTGTTTATGTAAAATATTACGCCAAGCATCACAAGCGAGAGAACCGACGCGGAAATCCTTGTCAGTACGCCGGCTACTATCAAAATGCCTGGAACGAATTCTTCCAGTGCGAAAAGATACTGCAGATCTGCCGGAAGGCCCATCTGTGGAAGATAGCCAGCAAAACTAGGATCAAACTTGATGAAGCCGACTGCGATAAAAATGGAGCCGACTGCCAATCTTAGCCCAAAATGAGATATGTCATGAATCTTACTCTGACGTATTTGCGCGTCTGTCATGATATGTTTTTTTTAAATGAGACTAACTTAAGGGTATACTAATTTTGTTACGTGGGAACAATCATGATCCTGAAGGACAAATTTTTATTTCCGTATTTTAATTTTCAAAATTCTTTTCTATTTCTTGCGCCAAAAGTTCCAGACGGTCCGTGTTTCCAAGCTTCCTGTATGTTAATTTCTCTAGAGTCTTGATTATGCTGATGGCTGCTCTGTATTGCGGGATCTGCGGCTCGTTCAGTTCCCCATACATTCCAATTCCCTGGATGCCGTTTTGCTTTGCAAAACCAAGAATAAGCCCGTTAAATCCCGTGATGATGGATTTTTGCGGAGTCGTGTTGACCTGCAGCCCCCTCATCTGTTTTGTTAGCTCCTCCGACGTCGTAGTCACAAAAGTTTTGGGGTTTTTGTTCAGTGGCCTGTTGGTATGAAAACCGCCAAGAGTATAGATGAATTTAGCTGAATATTTCTTGGAGGTGTCTATGACGTCCTGGCACAGCGAATGCAATTCCTGATTGCTCTGCGGCTGCCCCGTATCGCCTCCAAAAACAATCAGCCCGTCAGCGTATCTGTATTCCCAGCTCTCGTTTGGCAAATCAATGTATCCTCCTTGGTCCAAGACATATGTTGGAAACGGAGACTTGGCAACCCTGAATTTTTTTGTTCTGAGGCTGTCGTTGATGAAGTTCACGACGATGCTTCCGACGTTTCCCATATCCTGCATCGCGGCGATAATTATTGGCTTTTCGACATCCGGCTCGTCTGTCTGGAAAAACTCCATGCGTTCTTTCTGGCTTACTCACTTAAAACTGATGTTTGGATATGATCCGTATTTTTTTTATGTTGGTCCAAGGATTGTTTGCAGTATTCTTATCCAATCACCACAATGCGAAACATTTCTGAATGTTGGAAATAACGTCGGAAATGAAAAATCACATTCAGTATTTTCCAAAATTGGAAATGACAAACACTAGTTTGGCTGTTTTGGCAGTCTAGATGAGTTAACATTGTTAATTTACATTTAAAACAGGTCTGGTCATGAGCTGATCAGTGACTACTCTAAATTTGGCTGTTGTTGTCAAATTGGAGCCAGATTTCTCAGAAGGAAGCATAAGCTACAATCCTGATGGGACTCTTAACCGAAATGAAACAAAAAGCACACTTGGGCCACACAGCAGAATAGCTGCACAGGCCGCATTTTATGCAAAAGTCAAGTACGGAGCAAGAATTTCTGTTGCTTCCATGAGCGGACACGTAGCTAATACTGCCTTGCAGCAAGCTATGCAAACTTGCGACGCCGAGGTGCTTCATCTGTATAACGACGTGCTTTTTGCAGGTGCAGACACATTGGGTACTGCAGAAACGCTAAAGGCCGGCATCAGTAAGATGGAGGGAAAAATGGACATTGTGTTTTCTGGCCATAGGGCATCCGATGGCGAAACCGGCCAAACCGGCCCTCAAATAGCATGGAAGCTGGGATTTCCGTTCCTGGGCCACGTTATCAGCTATGATGTGAATTTAGAAAAAAGAACCATAACGGTAAAGCGCTTACTGAGTTTACAGGGAATGCCTGATGTCATTGAAGAAGTTGAGGCACCGCTCCCGGTTTTTATCGCAATTGATCCTTCATACAAACACAGCTTCGACACTGTTTCCGAAAGACTGACCTCTGAGAAATATCAAAGGGAGGCCTACGAGCGTGCCAAAAACTACAAAGACCGCCTCCAGGTTTTCAACTCTGAAAAACTGGGCGTTAATAGGGGGCTCATTGGGCTTGCGGGCTCGCCTACAATAGTGTACGATGTGCAACGCGTACCAAAAGGAAAGGCCACGCGACACGCCGAAGTCTTGGACGGCTCAAATCCTGAGCACATACGCAAGGCTGTTGCAAGAATGAGAGAAGCGCTTTCCGCGATGGTGACAAAATGACTCAAGAATATTATCGCCATCTCTATGTCGTAATAGAGCAAATCGACGGAAAGATTCTTCCCGTAAGTTTTGAAATGCTCGGCGAAGCAAGAAGGCTGTTTGACGACTTCAATGCAAGGTATTCTTCAAATGAAAAAGTAGTTGCGATAATTCTAGGACACAACATAAAAGAGATGTCAAAAGAATTGATTGCATACGGTGCAGATGTAGTGGTCTCAGTGGATCATCCTGAGGTAAAGGACATTCGAAACATAATTTACACTAAAATAATTAGCCAAATCTCAACTGACAAGGAGATTGCATCAAAGATTGAGCCAAGCTATGCATCGGAGTTCAAAAAACCAAGATACATGTTTTTTGCAGCAGACAGCATCGGCCGACACCTGTCCTCCACAGTACTGGTGGAGCTGGATTCCGGACTTGCATCTGATATCAACAAGCTCGTGATCCGAGATTTGGAGGTAACGCATCAAATCAAGACGGCGGGAAAACCCGTTAACTTCAAAAAGACCCTGGAGATGTACAGGCCTGATTTTTCGGGCTTTTTGTGGACTACAATTCTTTGCCTTGACAACAGAAACAATCCTGTAATAGAGCGGGATTACTCGCCTCAGGCCTGCAGCATTATAGCAGGCGCCTTCAAGCCAATCAGCCCTGATCCAAAAAGAATAGGCGTGATAGTAGACTATGTGCCAAAAATAGACGAAAAGGATCTCAGGGTCAAAATCCTAAGTCGCAAAGTTATAGAAAGCGAGGTGGATTTTGAGAGCCGCAGGGCAGTTGTGGGCTTTGGACGCGGTATCAAGGATGCGCCGGAGAAAAATATCAAGCTCGTAGAAGAATTTGCAAAGCATCTCGACGCGGAAATAGGAATCTCCCTGCCGATTTCAAAAAACGTCTATCCTGCAAGTCCTTCCATTAGCTCAACTTACATGATTCCGGCCAGGGTGATTGGGACTAGCGGACGAAAAATCAGCCCTATGCTTTACGTGGCATTTGGAATAAGCGGCGCATCGCAGCACGTCACCGGCATGGAGGACTCTGAATTTGTCGTAGCGGTAAACCCAGACGAAAACTCGCCAATAAAGGATCAGTGCGACATATTCATCAAGGGAAGAATGGAGGACATCATACCATTACTATTGGAAGAGCTCAAACAACAGCAGCAAGTGGTGCAGGCGTAACTCTATGGAAAAATACGACGTAGCGATTATTGGCGGAGGCTCAACTGGGTTAGCTGCTCTAAAGCAACTGTCAAACCTTGGAAAACAAGCGATTCTCTTGGAGGCTGGCTCAAAAATCGGATCAAAAAATATCTCTGGCGGAATTCTTTATTCCAAAAAGCCAAGGAAGGGAATCGTGACAAATGTGGAGCAGGTCTTCGAAAACTTCCTTGACGATGCACCGTTTGAAAGGAAGATAACAAAGTACATTCTCCACTCGACGTCAAAAGACAAAGTATACTCGATGGATCTCACTGCCGCCCATGACTATCAGGCGAATTTTGGATATTCCGTTCTTCTGAACAAACTTAATTCTTGGTTTGCCAAGCAGGCAGTTGAAACCGCTCAAAAGTTTGGCGGTGGGATAATACCTGGCGTCCACGTAAAATCCGTCAAATGGAATGAGGATGGAACCGCAATCATACAAACCGACGAGCTTGATGAATTTGAAGTCAAGGCAATAATTGCAGCTGGCGGAGTGAATTCTGAAATCGCTGAAATGACCGGCGCTAGGCCAAAGTTTACCCCTATGCAGCTGTACCAGGGAGTCAAGGTAATAGTGAAACTGCCTGAAAAAATAATCGACGAAAGGTTTGGGGTGTCTTCTGGAGAAGGCGCAGCACATCTCTTTGCTGGAGACGTAACACTGAACCATATCGGAGGCGGATTTCTTTACACTAACCGCAACACGCTCTCAGTAGGGGCAGTGTATCATCTTGATTCACAACTCAGAAACCCAACAGAGCCGTACCGCCTGATTGACGCTTTGCTGAAAAATCCGATGGTGAGCGAATTCATCAAAGACAACGTCCCAGTGAGGGCAGATATCGATAAAAGCTTGCCGCAAGAAGAACAGCTGCGAATCCGCTTTGCTGTAACAAAATTAATTAAAACTTGGTACGATGTTAGAGAAAACCATCTTTCCTCCAACGAAAAAGACGAGCAAGCTATTGCTGACATAAAAGCAAAATTGTCGTTTGTCCAAGAGCAAATGACTGCAAAGTACAATGTTACTTTTAAAACCGATTACGTGGAAGCTGAATACGGCGCAAAATTAATTCCAGACGGCAAGCGTTGTAGAATGAAAAAGCCTTTCTTCAAGAACATTTTGTTTGCAGGCGATGCTGCCGGAAGGGGCATTTTCATCGGTCCGAGAATTGAGGGGCTAAATGTTGGAATAGATGATGGCGTAAGGGCTGCAAATGCAGTCGCAAGGGCACTTGATAAGAATGATTTTTCTGAAAGTTTCCTAGGCCAGTACTATTCTCAGTCCCTGGAGGAAAGCCCCTATACTATGGATATGAAACAAATTGACCAGGATTACCTCAAGATCTTTTTGGATGCGGCAAGAGACGTTCCAAAAGATATCATTGGCTCGCGCTATGGTCCGATTTTAAAAATGATGTCAAATAGAACTCTTAGAGGCATCGCCGTAAAGTTTGCAAACGTTCTTGGTTATGACAAGCTGCTGCCGATGATTGAGTCTGAAGACACCTATGTCAAAGTCCCAATTGAACTAGCTGAAAGACTGGGAAAATCAATCCCTATTTCATACTCGCCAAGCATTCTGTCTATTGCTGACCGTATTTCAAAGCTAAGCTATAATGACGATCACATGCCTCACATCAAAATCCGAGATCCTGACAGCGAATACATGAAAAAGATGGTCATTCTGTGTCCTGCAAAGTGTTACTCCGAGGAAGGAGGGAAAATAATGCTGCAGCATGAAGGATGCATAGATTGCGGCACCTGCTCACAAGAAACTGATTGGAAGCACCCACGCGGCGAAAAAGGCGTCAACTATCAATACGGATAGGAATGACTTGCAAAAAGTCCCGCTCTTGGAATTTTCCGACCCTGTCTGAAGCAAAAACTAGCTTGCTTTGATAACTGGGTTTCTCATTATCATGGACTGTATTTTATCTATGATTTGCTTGTAGTCTGAGTTTGGCTCAAGGCTCACTCGCAAATAGTCGCTCCTGTTAAATGAAAAAGTTATCAGAATAGCTTTGTCATACTTTACCATGGCAAACTGCGTGTCCCCTAACTGGCTATGAAACATTTTGTAAGTTTCCCAACGTTTCATGTCGTATCTGACAGAGTTCTGCATCTCCTCCCTACTTAGGTGGGTGATCACATCTGCCTGGTAGCCGTCGGTTATTTTTTTAAAATTGTCATCATACATACCTACAAACCTGACGTCTGAGCCGATCTTTAATATCTCGATTAAAAACTCGCAGTATTCCATAGTCCACATTCCACCATTTTGTATATTAGTAATTCGTAGATTCTCATTTCTGGGTAGAGAATTTGGAAAAATGGCTTTGCGGTCATAATATCATAAAATATTTAACCACTGGAGATTGAATTAATCCAACGTGGTCGTAGAGAATAAAGCAACTATCACTTATGTTCAATTACTCAAGGAAGATCTCGTAGTTTTCCGTGTAGTGCCAAATGATGGGATTATACCAAACTACAAGGCAGGCCAATTCATCACACTTGGCATTCCAGTAATATCTGAAAATTACAAGACTGTCCGCAGAGCATACTCGCTTGCATCGCATCCTGAAAATAGGAAATATTACGAGTTTGTGGTTAGGTGGGTTAGAAAGCCACTGCCTGGCCGTGTTACAACCCAGATATTCTATGCAAGTGAGGGAGACAAGGTGACCTTGGGATTGCCGACTGGAAACGCCCTGACCATTAATGAAAGATTACACGATGGCCGTAAAGACGATAGGCGAATTGTCTGCGTTGGCGGCGGTACTGGAATCGCGCCCTTTGTTAGCTTTGCAAAACACCTGCATGCGGTAGGGGACAAAAGAGAGATTGTTGTTTTACACGGTGCCAGCTATGTAGACGAATTAAGCTATAGGGACACCTTTACTAAATTAGAAGAGGAAAGCCTTGACCGAGGAAAGGACCAGTGGAATTTCAGATATCGCGCAGCAGTCAGCAGACCACAAGAGTGGTTTAACCGAGCATGGAAGGGGCAGACAGGCAGAGTTGAGAACTTCCTTAGGGCCCGTGACGGTGGAAAGTCTCCTTTAGAAGAGCTTGTCGGAGAAAAAATCACGACAGAAAACACCAGTTTCTACATCTGTGGCTGGCAGGGTACGATAGACGGCGTGATGGACTTTCTGAGCCCACAGGGCTTTGTAACTTACCACGACAAGCGTGAAGATGGAAGCTTTGAAGTAAAATACGAGTCATACGGGTAGTCATACGCGTTTTCGACTGATTGCGCGCCTTGGATTTGTATCTGTATTTTTCACATAATTTTTGTCAGTATTTTTTTCGTGTGTTAAAATTGTTTTATCTGTGAACTTGCTATGGGTTGCGCGGTTTAGCCCTTTCTGATTATGAATTGCATCAGAGCTTCTTTGGAATATTCAATTCCGTGCTCATCTGCAGAGTGTTTGCTATATTCCTCAATTACTTTTGAGATATCGGTGCCTCTAGCAATAAATTCGCACTCAAACCCATAATCTTTACAGATTAATGCTACCAATTGATCTCGGTAAAAATTGATAGTATATAATTTGTTTCGTTTATTTTATGAACAACAAGAATCTGTGCATGTGATCGAATGGCGTGTTTTCATTCCGCTAAAAATATGCCGGCTCGAAATTTCTTGCTTGGGGTCTAACCTGTTGCGGTCTTTTGCTCTATGCTTTTTTTGCAGGTATGGATACGATGCTCTCCACGACTGTCTTTGTTAACTCGTCGATAATTTTGATTTTTTCCTCATCCATCTCTCCTAGCTTTTGCAGCGCTTTCTCAAGCTCTTTTTTCCTCAGTGCGTCCACGCTGGCAAACACCTCGCTTACTTGCGGTTCCGGACCGAGTAGCTTTATTGTAGCCTCGATAATTGCGATCTCTTTGCTGATGAGCTTTTCTACAGCGAGTATCTTCTCCTCCTTTTCTTTGATGTTTCTCTCCTCCATCTCAGTGATCTGATCCCTGAACATCAGTTTGATTCCTGGCAGCGAGGAAACGTTTTCGTCGACTGATCTTGGGTCTGAAATGTCTAGTATCATTGTCCCGCTCTTCTTGCTTTCCATCACTATCCTTATCTTGTCATAAGAAATCACGAAGTAATCTGCAGTGGTGGCGACAAAGATTATGTCAAATTTGTTGAATCCCGATATGACCTCTTGAAATGATATTGGTTTTCCGCCTAATATTTTGGAAAAACCTGTTGCGCGTTCAACTAGCATGCTGGAAACGTCAAACGGATAGCCTTTCTTCTTGAGCGATTTGGCAACCATTGCAGCAGTCTCGCCAGTGCCTAATATCAGAACGTGTTTCTTTGCATCCAGCCCTGCATTCTCTTCCGCAATCTTGACTGCGATGTCGCCAATCGATACAACCCCTTTGCTGATCTCAGTGGTTTCTCTAATGCGTGTCGCAATTCGTATGGAGCTATCAAATAACCTGTTCAGTATCTTGCCTGACGTCTTGGCTTGTTTTGCAGATGCGATTGAAGTTTTTAATTCTCCAAGAATCGTTTCGTTTCCTACAACTATTGAATCCAAACCGGATGCAAGTCTTAACAAATGAAGATAAACATCAGTATTGAAGTATACTTCGAGAATTTGGTCAAAGTGATCAATGTCATATTGCTCTAGATCTGTTAGTGATACCCACGTCTCCTTGATTTTATTTAAGACGAGCCCTTTTCCCTCATCTCTTCTTACATCGGGAGCCTCGTCGCTCTCAAAACTGTTTACAGTAAATATCTCAACCCTGCTGGCAGTCTGGACTATTACGCATTCTGAAATGCCTGGAATTTTTTTAAAAGTTTCACATGCTGCCGCGACATCCTTGAATGAGAATTTTTCTATTTTATGAATTGGAATGTTTTTGAAAGTGACTCTGATGTTGATGACTTTGAAATTATCTTTGCTCACTGTATATCACCATCATTCTCGCAGTTTATCTCTTCCACCTTTAGCTGTACGGAAAACGTTCATGCCGAAATAAAAGTTTTCATGTAGTGAATCCAAATATTTGAGATCTTGCTCTACTCTTGTGATCTCCTCTGTAGTGGCATTGGGATCGCTTCTTAGTCTGTCAAGTTTCTGCCTGGTTTCTGCTACTAGTCCGCTTATTCCGGACTCGTAATTGGATGCTCCGCCAAATTCAGGACTGAGTATGTGTTTTGGCTTGTACACCGGAACCTGATCAACTACTGGAATCTCCACTTTTCTTGAAATCTCTTCTTGCTCCTCATCCGTAAGAATCGGTCTTGATGGAACCAGATCTTTCTTGGTGTGGAAAAACTCTGGCTCGCCCATTTCCCGTCTAAATATGCGCTCTTGATTGCGTTTATTGGTAAGTGACTCGTTTGCGGCTTTTACGGCATCTGATTTTGCCACTGCAGCTTTTGCAGTTGCCTCAAATTCCTTTTCCGCCTCTACTGCAGCTTTTGCCGCAATTTCTACTGCTGCCTCGTATTCTTTTGCCGCAGCTTCTACCGTTGCTTTTGCCGCAGCCAATCTTGTTTCTGCCGCCTTTGCCGCCTCCCTTGCTAATTCTGCGGCTTCTGCTCCTGTCCAGCCTTGTTTGTCTTTGGGTGGATCTTGAGGTTTTTCGTCAGACAACGCAATTACATCATTTAGGGTTAAATTTTAAGTTTTTACGATGTGTTTTGGGCCTAAATTAGATCCTAGAATAACGATCTCAATTGCTATGCACGATCTGATCAGTCAATCGTTTTGCCGTTGGGCATTAAATTATTGGCATAAAAAATTTGTAGGCGGCTCGCCGACTTGCCGTATTTGGTTACTGGCACAAACCTGTGTGCACGAATGAGCGCTGTGTTCACGGCACCAAAATTAATAGCACTTATATCTATGATATGAAAAAATAAATCATTGATTATTAGGAGGTCTATTTTCGTTTGCCACCATCAGGAATTGTCAAGTATCACGTTAAGCTATCCTTTGATG
>SCVO01000018.1 GCA_004322465.1 Candidatus Nitrosotenuis sp. | reverse complement strand
CTTTACGCCAAGGTGCTTTTTGACCATTCTTGGCGCAACAGTTTCGATTCCGAGGTTTGTTGCAAGCCATCTGCCGCTTGTCTTCATGTTGTTTATCTCTGACATTTTGCGCAAAAGTTCAGGGTCTGCTGCAACTGCTGAAAATGTCATGTGGGTTGTTCCAACAAAGTTTGCGCCAAGTGATTTCAGGCCACTCCACAGCTCTGTGATTGCGTCGCGGTTTGGCTGAAAGTCCTTGCTATCGCATCCGTAAAGCAGCATCTCATCAGAGTGTAGCCAAATAGAGTCAAATCCGTATTTGAGATTTATTTTTGCCTCGTGCTGTAGCCTTTCCAGCGGAAGATCTTTTTTGGAACGCTTGTTTACATCGCAAAAGTCACAGCCTCTTCCGCAGCCTCTCATTGCCTCGATCAAAGAGTTGACTGTAGGCCCCTCGATAATTGGAATGTTCTGTATGTTTTTTACAAAGCAATGCATTAACTCCGGCGCATCCCCTCTTTCCAAATCCTTGAACAAATCCAGCGCAAGCTCGTCTGCTTCTCCTACTACGACAGTGTCGATTCCATGAATCTTCATTCTATCTGTTTTCGCAAGCTCCCATGCACCGTTTCCGCCGACTACAACCTTGAAATCATATTTTTTCTTGAGCTGAATAATGTCCGCACACATTCGTTTGAATTTCATTGCAACATAGGATAGTTTTTCAGGCGACATTGTTGTGGTGACTGGCGCCATGCCGAGTGGATCCATCACATTAATTCCAACGACCTTGGTGTCAGGTCCGACTGATTTTGCAAGATGATCTGGATTTGCGATGAAGATTTCGTCCTTTTTGTATCCTTGTAATAATGCGCTCTCTACTCTTCTGAGTCCAACCTGCGCTACTTTTGCCTCGCCTGTTACTGGGTCAGTTTCAACTGCGGGGCAAAATACCTTGTCAAAGACCCATTCTGGGAGGAGCTCATACGGTCCACATGCAATAAAGCCATAAAGGAAATTACCACGATAATTAGTCATCAAACTACGGTCCGCAGTGAGGACTATTCTTTTGCCAGCCAACTACGTTACCAGCTTTCTATATGCTATAAATTATTTGCTACCTGTTTTTTCAAGCTTAAATTATGCAGATATCAAGTAGTTTTGAAAATGACCGAGTTTTCCGAGCCTCGACACACTGAACCTCATCTGTCGGAGTCTAGTGGGATTAGGGATTTTGTTTTTGGTTTTGGAGATGGAATAAACACCTCACTGGGTATAGCCGCGGGAGTGGGTGGTGCAGATGTCTCGTCAAACATCATAATACTTGCAGCGCTTGTTGGCATGTTCACTGGGGCAAAGGCAATGGCAGTGCAGAATTATCTTGCAGTAAAGACCCATCGGGAACTGCTAAAATCCGAAATCGCGCGCGAAGAATGGGAAATCGAGAACAAGCCAGATGTCGAGCGCAAGGAAATTGAGGACATATACATAGCAAAGGGATTCTCGGGAAAAGAACTGGAGACAATTGTCAACAAGATAACGTCTGATAAAAAAGTCTGGCTTGACACGATGCTTACCGAGGAGCTGAAACTAAACGTCGAGGTCTTGGGGAGCCCGCTAAAGAGCGCGTTTAGGATGTTTGGTGCGTTTTTGCTAGGAGGCATTCTGCCGATTATTCCGTTTTTCTTCGGACACGGGTACACTCCTATCGTAATTGCGGTCGGGATGAGTCTGACTGCATCGTTTTTGGTTGGAGCAGTGAAATCGCGAATGGCAAAAACTAGCATTCTGAAGGGGGGGCTGGAGATGGCAGGCCTTGGTACTGGCATTGCGTTGTTGGGATTTGGTATAGGAAAAGAACTCGGAAATATTGGAATTATTTCGTTCTAGATTTTTTTATTTTGTTTGCAATGTTTGCTGCAACCGCCCCTGCCCCAATTCCGTTATCTATATTCACAACTGATAATCCAAGAGAACAGCTCTGAAGCATTGATGCAAGGGCTGCAACTCCTTTTTCCCCGTATCCGTATCCTACAGATGTTGGCAGTCCGATTACTGGCACCTCGACTAACGATGACACCACTGATGCCAACGCACCCTCCATTCCTGCAGCGACAATAATCACGTCGACATCCTCTTCGACGAATTTCTTTATTATTGGAAATGTCCTGTGGAGCCCTGCGATTCCTACGTCGTAACTGCAAATGCACACGCAGCTCATTGCCTCGCACGTGAGCCTTGCCTCTTCAGCTATACCGATATCTGACGTTCCGGCAGTGATGATTCCGACTTTTCCCCCAGTTGACTTGAGCGGGGTCTTGTAAAAAAGCAAGGCAGTCGTGTTTTTTCCCTGCTTGATTTTGAGCTTATTTGTTTTTGCAAATCCGATCATTTTGGAATAGTCCTGCTTTGTAATTCTTGAAACCAGGACTGAGTTTGATTTTGCGAGTATTCTTTTCACTATTTTTTTGACTTCGTCAAGCTGTTTTCTTTCGGCAAAAATCACTTCCGGTATGCCCTTCCGGTATCTTCGCCCCATGTCAATTTGGGCAAAATCCTCGATTTTCTCAATGGAATAAAGCGATAGGAGTTTTTTTGCCTTTGATACGCTGATTTTTCCCTCCTTTAGCGACTCTAAAACATCAATTATTTCCAATATTTTTCGTTGTTAGATTTCATTAAAAAACTGATCAGGTTTAGATGCCTGCAAGTGCGGCTTTTACGCCGTCGACTCCTTTGTTGAACCATTCCTTTTCTTGCTGGTTCAAGTCAAGCTCGATTATTTTTTCAACTCCCTTTCTTCCAATCACTGCCGGAACTCCAATTGAAACATTGGATTGTCCGTATTCGCCATCAAGCGGAGTTGCAACCGGAATTACTCTTTTTCTGTCCTTTAGTATTGCCTCGACTATTGCGGATATTGCGTTTCCTGGTGCATGAACCGTTGCTCCTTTGAGCTCAATTACCTTTGCTGCTACCTGCCTTGTGTCTTGGACTAGCTGGTCCAGTTTCTCATTTGAGAGTATGCTTGATAGTGGAATTCCTGAAACAGTTGAGAATCTTGGAAGGGGAAGCATGCTTTCTCCATGCTCTCCGATTACTAGGGCGCGTATCGAGTCTCTGGAATGACCAGTTGCCTCATGGATGAACTGGATGAACCTTGAGAGGTCAAGCATGTTTCCCATGCCTATGACTCTGCTCCTGTCAAACCCTGATGTCTTGTAAGTGATGTGGACTATTGGGTCAAGCGGATTTGTAACTGGAACAATAATGGAGTCGTCTGCATATTTTTTGATATTCTCAACAACGTCTTTTACTATTCCTGCATTGATCTTCAAGAGATCCATTCTTGTCATGCCCGGCTTTCTTCCAGAGCCTGCAACTACAACTACTACTTTGGAGCCTCTCATGTCGGAATAATCGTTAGAGCCGCGGATGTTTACATCAATTCCCTGCTCTGATAGCATGTGGTTTAGATCCATTGCCTCGCCTTGCGGTAAGCCCTTTACAACATCAAGTAGCAAAATCTCATCGTCCAGCTTTTTCAGGGCAGAAAACAACGCCGCATCTCCGCCCACTTTGCCAGAACCAATAATTGTAATCATATTGTGCGACTTTTACGCTCAATAATTAAATCTATTGTAAAAAAGTTCCACCTCGTCCGGACTTGGTTTTGAAAAATTACCATGTGCAATTGATGTTTTTAGCTGATCCGATTGTTTGTCCTGATATGAAATAATTTGTGAGCCTCTACGAGAATTTATATGCATTTTTGCAGCTTGGTTTCTCATGGTTTTGGTAATAGATCCACAAATAGCTGGAATCTCTGGGGACATGATATTGTCCTCACTTGTTCATCTGGGCGCCAACAAATCAAAAATCATCAACGGCGCAAGCGCGTCACAAAACTTTCTACATGGATCTAAAATCAAGAAAATCGACTTTAAAAAAGTAAACAAGCACGGAATTTTGGCAACGTCTCTTGTCCTTCATCTGGACGAGCATCATCATGAGAGAAACGGAACTGAAATTCAAGACTGTATCAAAAAAACCGCTGACAAAATAGGATTGTCCGAATCGGCAAAAACATTTGCGACAAACAGCATTGCGACTCTGATCAAGGCAGAGTCGAAAATTCACGGGGTGCCAGCCGACTCGGTCCATTTCCATGAGGCATCAAGCATTGATACCGTAATTGACATTGTCGGAACCGCAATAGCGCTGGACGATTTGCGTTGTTTTGATCAAGAGATAATCACCACGCCGGTATCTGTCGGAAGCGGAACCGTCACGTTTTCGCACGGAACCGTATCAAACCCGGCAGGAGCAATCTTGGAAATATTTGACAAATCAAAAATTATGATATCTGGGAGTAACGTAAAGGACGAACTGACTACGCCGACAGGCGCAAGCATTCTGGTAAATCTGGCAGACAAGTGCTCAGAATTCTATCCTATGATGAAAGTAAAGTCCATTGGATACGGTGCTGGGCAAAAAAACTTTGAGGGATTCTCAAACGTGCTAAAAGTAATCCGCGGAGAGTCTGCCAAAAATGCCAACTTGGATTCAGTTACGATTCTGGAAACGAACGTAGACGATATCTCTGGCGAGGTCTTGGCTCACGTAATCGACAAGATAATGGCAAACGGCGCAAAAGACGTATCTGTAATTCAAACCATTACGAAAAAGGGAAGGCCAAGCCACATGATATCTGTGATTTGCGACTCTGACTCCGTCAACCAGCTGCTAAACCTGCTGGTGTCTGAAACGGGAACACTTGGGGTGAGAATACGAACATCTGACAGATTTCTGGTTCCGAGGCAAATAGTTGCAATGAAGGTGAAAATAAACAATAAAATTTTTACACTGCGGTGCAAGGTGGCAAATACAAACTCCGATCACAGGCAGTTCAAAGTGGAATATGACGACATCAAGTCCATATCCGAAAAACTCTCGCTCCCGTTCAAGCAAACCGAAGAATTAATCAAAGAAGAAGTGAAAAAACAACTAACATGACAAAGCTGGAACAATTATCGCACTGGTTTTCTGACAAAAAAAGCGTCATGGTGGCGCTGTCTGGAGGGGTGGATAGCGCACTCGTTGCGTATTCTGCGCACAGGGCTTTGGGAGATTTGGCGCTTGCAGTTACTGCCGACTACAAAACTTTGGCACAGGAGGAACTGGACTCGGCAAAAAAGATCTGCCAGGAAATAGGGATACGACACCTTGTGATATCGTACAGCGAACTGCAAAACGAGGACTTTGTCAGAAACGACAAAAACAGATGTTTTTACTGCCGCTCTGAGCTTTCGGAACATCTCATGGATGTGGCAAAAAAAGAAAACATCACATGCATTGTAGATGGCACAAACACCGATGACTTGGGAGATTATAGGCCTGGAATCACCGCCTTGCGGAACAATGGCATCCAAAGTCCTCTAGTCGAAGTACAATTCTCAAAGCAAGAAATACGACAAACTGCAAAAACACTTGGGCTGTCCGTGTACGAAAGACCTTCAAACTCATGCCTCGCATCGCGCATCCCTTGGGGCCAACGAGTCACTGCGGAAAGACTGGCCAGAATAGAAATTGGCGAGATGTTTGTCAAGCAAACAATTGGAGCAAAACAGGTTCGCGTCCGTGATATTGATGGCGTAGCAAAAATCGAAGTCGGTACGGACGAACTGCACCTATTGAAAAATCCAAGATTCGAAGAACTTTTTGCCAAACTAAAATCGATTGGATTTGCCTCGGTGATACTTGATTCTGAAGGATACAGGCCGGGAAAAATTAACGTGATCGCAGATTGATATATCTGGACAACGCGGCATCAACTCAGGTTCACGAGGAAGTACTCAAAGAAATGCTACCGTACTTTAAAGAGCAATATGGCAACCCTTCCTCGATTCACCGATATGGAAGACTTGCGTCAAAGGCAATCGAAACAGCAAGAAAAAGAATCGCTGAACTGATCAACGCAAATCAAAACGAAATACTACTTACCTCTGGCGGAACAGAATCAAACAACACTGCGTTGTTTGGAGTAATGCGCCAAAGCAAGACAGGTCAGCTCATAACGTCTCACATAGAACATGACGCCATACTGGAGCCGTGCAGACAGCTTGAGAAAGAAGGATTTGACGTAGTTTATCTTCCCGTAGACAGTTACGGGACAGTTGACATTGAAAAACTAAAAAACTCAATCACAAAGGAAACTGTACTTGTTAGCATAATGTTTGCGAATAACGAGGTTGGCACGATTCAGCCGATAAAAGAAATTGCGCAAATCTGCAAACAGCACAACGTCTTGTTTCATACCGATGCGATTCAGGCAGTCGGGAAAATCCCAATAGATGTCAAGGAGATTGGAATTGACATGCTCTCAATTTCGTCCCACAAAATAAACGGCCCAAAGGGCATCGGCGCACTTTACATAAAAAATGGGACAAACATCGATCCTTTCATTCTTGGCGGCGGCCAGGAAAACGGTATGCGCTCAGGAACTGAAAACGTGGCAAACATTGCGGGCTTTGGCAAGGCATGTCACCTGGCAAAGGAAAATCTGGACAAAAACGCTGCACACATGAAGAGCCTCAGGGATCATCTGACCTCTAGAATAGTTGGCGAAATATCACACGTGTCAGTAAACGGCAGCGTGGAGAACAAGACTCCGAACAACACGCACTTTACTTTTCTTGGAGTAAACGGCGAAGACCTGATAATAAAACTGGACGAATATGGGGTTGCCGCGTCCACTGGTTCCGCATGCTCTGTCAAGACGCAAAAAGCATCGCATGTCTTGATGGCAATGGGGTTTTCGCACGAGCAGATCACGGGCTCCCTCAGAATGACTGTCGGCCTGTACAATACCATATCTGAAATCGACCAGACAGTTGACATACTAAAAAAGGTGGTTCAAGAACTACGAAGCGTATCGCCATTCAAGGCAAAGTACAATTTTAGCTGATTCTAAGCAACGTCGTTTTTCTTGCAGACACCGCTATTGTCGCAGTAATCGCAAGTACCAAAACTATGACTGCAATTGGTCCAAATTCCGGAATTACCTGGGTGCCGATAATTTCAACATCAGAATCTCCCTCCTGGAACTGTATTGTGACTGTTCTGGAATCAGCATCTGTCGATTCTTGGTACTGGACCTCGGAACCGTCAATGTAAATTATGAACACGTCGTCATCGCCAACCGATGTCTTGGCATCGATCCACTTTCGTCCCAAGTCCATAGTTAGCGTACCATCCCCGTCCGCTTGTATGGTTACGATCAGTCCAAGAATTTGCGGATCTACGACAATGTCCTTTATGGTTCCGCCGCGTATTGTGTATGGAATGTCAAACGTTCCTGAATCTCCTGCCTTTACCTCAAAATTCTGTGTTGTTGCACCTGCACTAGTCTTGGTCTGAAAATCAAAGCTTGACTCGTAGACATTGCCGCTTACACCATATGTCGCCTTGACTGTGTACTTGCCATCGCTTTTCCAGTATGGGCCGTCTGCGATGACGGTGTGGGTGAAGCTGCCGTCTTGAGATACTTCGACTTGGGCAATGTTTACTATGTTTGTATTATAGAATATTTGTATGATTATGGGCGTTTTTTCTAAAACCGCGTCCACTTTTCCAGATATTACGATTGCGTCTCCCTGCTTGTAGAACTCTTTTGCAATGCACAGCTTACAGTCTTCTGCGTATGCGGCATTAACTGAAACCAGCGATAAAATCAGCAACAACACAAGTCCGCTAAGATAATTCATAACAAAATTGCAGTATGATCGTATATTTCCTTTTCGAGGTTGTTATACTAAAAAATGAAAAAAGTTGATTGATCTTAGTATCTTGGTAAGATGCTAAGTCGTGTTCTTGCAGA
>SCVO01000017.1 GCA_004322465.1 Candidatus Nitrosotenuis sp. | reverse complement strand
GACGATTCTGACCTCGTCTTAAAGCCAGACCCAAACACGTTTGCAATAATTCCATGGATTACCGAGAAAAAGACAGCAAGATTACTTTGTGACATTCACTGGGGCCGCGGAAGAGGAAGACTTGAGCGCGATCCAAGGGGAATCGCACAAAAGGCAGAGGAGCACCTAAAGACTCAAGGATTTGATTTCAGCTATTGGGGTCCTGAGGTAGAATTCTTTGTTTTTGACAAAGTTCACTGGGATGTCCTGACTCCATACAAAGGCCAGTCATATTCTATAGAATCAAAAGAAGCCCCATGGAGCCAGGAGGGAACCGGCTATCCAATGGGTTTGCAGGAAGGCTACTATCCAAGCACGCCTTCTGATACTTTGACCTCATTTAGAAACGAATGTGTAGATGTTTTGAATGAGTATTTTGGAATTTTGTGTGACAACCATCACCACGAAGTTGCCACCGCTGGGCAATGTGAAATCGATATCAAGTATGACTTTTTGACTAATTCTGCAGACGGGGCGCAGACATACAAGTTTGCTGTTAGAAACATTGCTCAGAAATTTGGCAAGGTTGCAACGATGATGCCAAAGCCAATTTCCATGGATGCGGGATCCGGCATGCACACAAACGTCAGCCTATGGAAAAACAAGAAGAATGTATTTTACGACAAGGACGAAAAAGATGAGATCAGCCAGACGGGCAGATACTTTTGCGGCGGAATCCTAAATCACGCAAGAGCACTGTGTGCAATTACAAATCCAACCACTAACTCTTACCACAGATTAGTTCCGGGATATGAGGCACCGGTATACATCGCATGGAGCCCAAGCAACAGGTCTGCCGCAATCAGAGTTCCACAGCACTTTATGGGAGAAAAATATGCGTATCTTAAAAGATTTGAGTACAGGGCGCCAGATCCCTCTGCAAACCCCTACTTGGTATTCTCAGCTGTGTTGTCAGCAGGTCTAGACGGAATAAAGAAGAAGACAGAGCCGGGAGATCCAGTCCTAGAAGACATTTACAAGATGTCAAAAGATGAGCGCGCCAAACGGGGAATAAAGACAGTTCCAGCCAACTTGGGCGAGGCATTAGACGAACTAGAAAGTGACCGCAAGTTCCTCAACCCAATATTTACAAACGATGTAATTGACAAAATAATAGAACTGGAAAGAAAGGATCACCGTGAAATTTCGATCAGACCTCATCCACACGAGTTCTATCTTTATTTTGACGTCTAGAATACGGATCTTCCAGTAAATTGTAAAATGTATGCAAGGGATATTGCAATCAGGCCAAAACCAATTCCGATATAGACCCCGCGTCTTTTCTCTGAAGTTGCTGCCTTGTACACTAGGATTCCTCCCGCCAGTCCGACAAACAAAATCACCACTCCGAGAATTGTATAGTCGATTGCGCCGCCTTGGATAAATGGATAAAATATGCCGGAGAGTAATGCGAAAAATCCTATCAGATACGCGTATTTGACGCTGGTAACTACTTTGGTTGCGCCGCTCAACGATTTTTTCTAACGGATGTTGGCAAATAAATGTTTGAGAGAAAAATTTTGTAATTTGTGTAATTACATCATTCCTTCCATGCCATCCATTCCAGGCATGCCCATTCCGCCCATTCCAGGCATTCCACCCATGCCGCCCATTCCAGGCATGCCGCCTTCACCTCCTGGAGGTCCTCCAGCAGATTTGGCGATTGCTATTACGTCATCTATTCTAAGAAGCATGCATGCGGCCTCGGTTGCTGAGGACACAATTTGGTTCTTTACCGCTAGCGGCTCGATTATTTCGCTTGTTTTCATGTTGCCAACTTTGCCTTTCATGACATCAATGCCGGTCCATTTTTCCCCTCTAAGTTGTTTTGAGCGTAAATTGGTTAGCGTGTCAATTGGATCCATTCCTGCATTCTCAGAAAGTGTCATTGGAATTATTTCAAGCGAGTCCGCAAATTTTTCTACCGCAAGTTGTTCACGACCTTCAAGTGACTTTGCCCAAGATCTGATCTTGGTTGCAGCATAAGTTTCTGGAGCACCGCCGCCCGCTACAATTGCCGGGTTTTCCATTACATCTTTTACAACCATTAGTGCGTCATGAACTGATCTTTCAACTTCATCGACTACTCTTTGTGAGCCGCCCCTTAAGAGAAGGGTTACTGCCTTTGGATTTTTGCATCCCTCAACAAAGACCCATCTGTCTTCCTCAATTTTTCTTTCTTCGACTAGTTGTGCAGAACCAAGATCTTTTTCAAACAAATCATCAAGATTAGTAACAATTCTGGCACTGGTTGCTTTTGCAAGCTTTGTCAGATCGCTTTCTTTTACTCGTCTTACTGCCAGAATTCCCGCACGAGCCAGGTAGTGTTGAGCCATATCATCGATTCCCTTTTGGCACAGCAGGATGTTGGCGCCAGATGCGATAACTTTGTCCACCATGTTTTTGATCATTCGGTTTTCTTCGTCTAGGAATGTCTTCATTTGTTGCGGATTTGATATGTTGATTTTAGCGTCAAATTCAGTTTTGTCAATTTCAAGTGCAGAGTTGATTAGGGCAATTTTTGCATCGGTGATCTTTTTTGGCATTCCACTGTGAATAACTTCTTTGTCTAAAACTATGCCTTCAATTAGAACGGAGTCCTTCATCGAGCCGCCCGCTTTCTTTTCCACTTTGACATCATCTTGGTCAATTACGAATTTGTTGTTGTCCTTTTCTGCTACGGATAATACTGCTTTTACAATAAGATCTGCTAAATAATCAGAGTCCTTTCTTACGATTTTTGTTTGCATTGATGTTCTTGCAATTTTTGTTAAAATTGATTTGTCGGTTGCAGTCACTTCTTCTGCGATTTCTTTTAGGTATTGCAATGCTTTTCTTGATGCCTTTCTGTAGCCATCAACTATTACTGTTGGATGAACGTTCTGGGTTAGAAGCGATTCTGCATTTTCCAGTAATGCGCCTGCCAAGACAACTGCAGATGTGGTTCCATCTCCTACCTCGGAATCGGTTGTCTTTGAAATCTCTACTAGCATTTTTGCCGCTGGGTGCTGGACATCAATTTCCTTTAGAATTGTAGCGCCATCATTTGTTATGGTGACGTCGCCCAAAGAATCAACTAGCATTTTGTCCATTCCCCTTGGACCCAAGCTGCTGCGTACTATTTCGGCAATAATTTTGGCTGCCTGGATGTTGTTTTTTTGGGCTTCGCGGCCTTTGTTTTCAGATGAACCTTCTTTTAGCAAGACAACTGGTAAACTTCCTCTCTGGGTTTGCATACTCATAATGATGAGGATTTTGTTTTTCCCCTTTTATACTTTGTTTGTTTTTTGAAATTACAAAATCGGTGTTTTTAAATTGGGAAAACAAGCCGCTACAACATGGTAAAGGCGTCAAACCGAGCTTCTTACAAAAAAATTCTAACCAGTCTTCAGACCCACAACAAGTGGTTTGAGAATTCCATTCCGCTAATAGCAAGTGAAAACATCCCAAGCCCAGCTGTAAAAGAGGCACTGCTCTCAGACTTTGGAAACAGATACGCAGAGGGCTGGCCCGGAGAGCGTGTCTATGCGGGCTGCATCTACATTGACGAAGTCGAGTTTGAGTGCATGGCGCTGGCAAAAAAGCTCTTCAAGGCAGAGTTTGCTGACGTAAGACCAATTTCTGGCGTTGTGGCAAACCTTGCGATTTATTCTGCTTTTACTAATCCAGGCGACATTATGATTGCGCCGTCCATTCCAGCGGGCGGCCATATTTCTCATGGCAAAAAAGAGCATTCTGGAACTGCAGGACTGGTACACGGCCTTGATGTAGAATTCTATCCATTTGATGCCGAAGAGATGACAATTGATGTGGATAAAACCAAGGACAAAGTTGAGGAGCTCAAAAAGGCAGGAAGACTCCCCAAGATGGCAATGTTTGGCGGTTCGTTGTTTTTGTTTCCGCATCCTGTCAAGGAGCTTTCAGACTTTTTGAAGAGTTACAACATTCACATCAACTATGACGCGGCACATGTTGCAGGTCTGATTGCCGGGGGCCAGTTCCAAGATCCTCTAAGGGAGGGCGCAGACAGTATGACGATGAGTACGCACAAGACCTTGTTTGGTCCGCAGGGAGGCCTCGTTTTGGCATCTGCAAAGTATGGCGAGGCAATAAAAAAGGCAACATTTCCAGGCCTTACAAGCAGTCATCACATTCATCACATGGCTGCAAAGGCAATCACATTTGCAGAAGCGCTAGAGTTTGGCAAGGATTATGCAAAACAAGTAATCAAGAACGCGAAAATCCTAGCTGAGGCTTTGAATGAGAACGGTTTCAAGGTTTTAGGAGAAAAACGAGGATTCACACAATCGCACCAAATCGCAGTCAACGTTCTTGATTACAGTGATGGTGGAAAGGTGGAGGCAGACTTGGAAAAGGCAAACATAATCGTAAACAGACAGCTGATTCCGGGCGACATCAAGGCGGGAAGAAACTATTTCCATCCAGGCGGAATCAGGCTTGGGGTGGCAGAAATAACAAGACTGGGTATGAAGGGATCGGAGATGAAAGAGATTGCGTCATTTATCAAAAAAATTGTAATTGACAAAAAGGATCCAAAGAAAATGGTATCGACTGTCAAAAAATTCAGAAAAGATTACCAAAAGGTGCACTATTGCTTTGACAACAAGCTTGGTGCATACGAATACGTAAAGCTCAGATAGAATTACTCGTAATCGGTAAGAAGCAGCTGATCGCCCTTTCTCTTACCAAACACCAGATCTATTTCGTCAGATAAGGTGTAGATTCTTCCTTTCAGATATGGTCCCACCTCATATTTTTCGACAAGCCTCTTTGCAAGCTTGAGGTATTTTTCGATGGACGGCCTAGTTATTGTCTGGATTAGCTTGTTGCCACATACGCAGTGCTGTAGTAATGGGGTTCGTCGGTATTTTCTTCCACATGCGGTACACCTGAATTTTTGTCTTCCATACGCCCTCAGGTTTCCAATAATATCCGGTACAAGGTGTGTTGTGATGACATTTGTGACAATCTCGTTTGCGTCAACTGCGTTTATGAGTTCGGCATTTCTAATCTGCATGTCAAATTTGTCAAGCATAGAGCCAAGTGTGGAATAGGCACTTCTTGATCTTGAGGTGGTCAGAGTCGACGTGGAATGCGTGTAATCATATCCATAGAATTGCTCCTCTGTTTCAAGGCGAGATTTTATTATTTCAACACTGGATATTTCGGATGCCTTTTTGCCCTTGAATGTGGACTCGAAAAATTCCAGTGGCAGTCTCTTTGTCACCTCAAAGTTGTGTGCTTGCGGCTGTGATTCGTGAGGTAAAACTATCGGCTGCACCAAAAGCGGTGCGTCCATAAGGCCGCCAATTTTGTCTGACAGGAATTGTCTTGAAAAGTTGAGCAATGCATCCATCAGTAGCATTATCGAGTCTGCATCCCCGTCTGCATCACGACGTTTTGCAGAATGCCAGTTTGGCGTGCCATAGCAAACATGTGTTTCAGTATAGCCAATGATTCTTCCGACTATGCCGACCGACGTATGTGGCGCCAAACCAATAATCAGGTGCCCGACAAGATCATCTATGTTCTTTACATTGTAGAATGCAGATTTTCCATAGAATTTTTCAAGTTCTATGTCAATGTACTTGCAAGTCTGCACGAGATATCTTCCACTTTCAAATGGAATTATCACATCCTGCATTCTGATTTCGAGCATCTGATCAGAGTTTGTTAGTAGATTTCCATCAGCGTCGTGCGTATAGCCCAGTTCCTTGAGTTTTTCAATCGATGTTCCAATCCATGACGGCTTGAAGTGGGTCAGAGGCGAGTTTGTCGCATCAAAGCGAACTGTGCCGTCCTTGAATACGGTTAGATCCAGGCTTTGCCTGATGAGGCCTTTTTCAAGAGGTTCAGCTATTCTGTCCTGATTGATTAGTTCCATTACGCCTTTGAATGGTTCTTGTACACGTATGCCTATTTTTTCTTGCGCAAGCAGTATCTTTTGTTTTAGTGGAAATGACTTGAATGAGTGAGTCGGCGCCTTTTTTTTGCATTTTTGGCAGTACGGGGAATCAAGGCTTGCTCTGCAAATTGGGCAGACATAGTCAGTTGAGGTCCTGTTGCCGCATTTTTGGCAGTTTATGCTAATTGACGGCTCGTTACAGTTGTTGCATACGCGGTGGTAAATGTTACAGTAAAAGTCAGAAGATGCGGCACTTGCCTTGAGCAGATCGCGTGTCATGCCGCCCTTTTCCCCGACGGGAAACAGCGTGTGTACTGGCGGTTTCATTTGTCGTGCTGCTGCCTTTTCGGGCCTTCCGATTCTTACTCCAATTGAGATTGAGAATTTGGGTCGGATTTGGATTCCGGAGGATTCTGATATTATTTCCGGTACGTTGTTCAGGTTTTCAAATTTGATTGGGTTTGCGAACAGTAACTCGAAAAATATTCGAGCCTCCATCTCTCTAAGGATTAGCTTATCTTCCGAAACCTCATGTGGGACTCCAAGTTTTTCTAGGATTATTTTGCATTTTTTTGAGTATGTGATGGTATCATCTGCAATGCTTATTGGCTGTAGAATTTCTTTAAGCTCGTCAATTGAGATTTGCTCCCAATAATAGAGGTATTTTGGATAAAGTGGGATTTTGAAATTTAACGAGATTTCCAATGCCTCATCAAATGACGGTATTTTCTCTAGTTTTTCAGCCCCAGAATTTGGCTCGTATTTGTCAAGTTTTTTGCGCAGTTCTTCCACCCAATATTCCTCCACGTAGCCGCTTGGAAATAGCTGCGAGTTGTTTTCAAGAAAATCCCCATACGAAATCAGAATGTCTCCAAGGTGAATTATTTTGTCTATGTCGTTTCTGATTTTGATTCCGTGTTCTACGTTTTGGATTTTTACCACATTTCCATTTTTGAGCCTAACAATCGGAGTCTCGATGGTGTCGACAAAAGCAACTGTTGCGCCCTTGCTTGGAACGTCTAACTTCACCTGCGTTCCAACCGCTATTGTATGGTGCAGTATTTCTGCCACTACAGGATGCACACCTATTGAGGCAAAGCCGGTATTACAAGATCTGCCATAGCGCAGCCTGAATCCGCCAAGCTTGTTTGGGAGCGATAGAACGGATCTTCCTGCAATGACCTCCCTGAGCCTTTTTGCAGACGCGCCCTCATCGTCGCCTGTCTGAATTGCGCCCTTTAGATCGCCTAGCCACTCCCAGCCATCAAGGCCATACATTTCTATTCTTTTGAGTAGTTTCTTTGATCTCCCAATCAATCCGTCGTTTAAAACGCGCAGAGCCCCGCCCCTGACTCGGTCAGTCTTGATTCTAGCCATGTTTTTGTGATTAACTACTTCGTTTGGATCCGTGTCCACGCCGTCAAGCTCTACTGGCAGGTTTGAGATTACTGTGATAATGTCCTCGTCAAGGACGTGAAATTGAAAACTCCCGACGTCCCTTTCATAGATTCTAAGCTCCTCCACGAACCGGCCGGTTTCATCGTCAAGTGCATTTGCCACGTATTTTGCGAGGCCGACTGCTTTTCTGACATGGTCGGCAATCAGCATTGTTACTGCAGATTCTGTTCCGCCTGCGGATCTCATAGGACCCGCGATCGAGACTGAGAGATACTCGGAACCGTCCTTGTTGTTTTTGATCGTTACTTCGCTTATTCCCTGAAGGGGGGCAATTGTTACTCCTTCGGTAACGATTGCAAGGCCGACTCTCACGGCAAGGTCAAGTCTTTCTTCCAGCGATGATTCCTCAGGTAGGTATTTGCCCAGGGCTATGCTTTTTGATAGATCCAGGGCTGCGAGCTCTTTTCCCTTTACTTTTAATAATTCACGCAGGGGATCGGCGATATCAATATCGTGCATTTTTGCGACACGGTCTGCAAGGTCAAAGGCAATTTTTGGCTCCACTATCCCTGACGAGTCCACATGGGTTGATTTTGCCTCTGCTGCCTTTTCAAATGTCTTATATGCTATCTCTGAGAGATGCCCATAGTACTCCAGATAATAGTCAGGCATTGGAACTCCCTTGATTCGGGATATTGCCGTGTCTTCAGACATGTTATTTCTTAATACTCTTGATACTATTTGCTATTTCGGCTAGTTTTTTGAGGCTGTT
>SCVO01000016.1 GCA_004322465.1 Candidatus Nitrosotenuis sp. | reverse complement strand
CAAAATTGAGGCAGACAATCCAGATCACCTAAGAAGCATCATCACAAACAAGATCAGAAAAATCGAAAAGGTCCAGTCCACTCTTACCATGATGGTAATCGAAGAACAAGAAGGCCTATAGTCTCTTTATTGCGTCAATCGTTCTTAGAATATCCGTTTCCGTGTTAAAGAAGTGAGGTGCGGCACGCACGATTTTCGTATCTGATATCTCCCTTACTGCCAAGACGATTCCAAGCTTTTCTAGTTGTTCTACTATATCCTGTGGTGATTTTTTGCCTATGGAGAATGACACAATGCTTGTTCTTTTTTCCTGATCTTCTGGACCATACAGAGTAACATTTGGAATTTTTGCAATTTCATCTCTGAACATGTTTGCTAGGCCAATGATTTTTTTCCTGATATTGTCTAGTCCGAGATGTAGTAAATACGAGACAGACGTTTCAAGTCCAACAATTGCAGAGTAATTCCTAAACCCAGCTTGAAATTTGTCGGGAATGTCCTTATACGCTATTTTTTCATTGTCATATATCATTGCAGACTCCCCGCCGATCTGGGTTGGCTCTAGCAAATTGGAAGAGTCTTTTTTGCAGTAGAATATTCCAATCCCCATTGGACCACAGAGCCATTTGTAACCGTTAAAGGCCATGAAATTACATTTTGTTCTGCTAAAATCGTAGTCTCCAATACAGCCAACCGTCTGGGCGGTATCTAAAAAATATGGAATGTTTTTTTCCTCAAGAATTTTGCCGATCTCCTCAACTGGCATGATTGCTCCAGTATTGTACAATGCATGACTTAGCGCAACAATCTTGGTGTTGCCATCTAGTAATTTTTCAAATTCAGAAACCTCAAAAAATCCATCTGTGTCATTAGATACACTGCGTAACTCGACTGATTTAGCAAGGCGCAACCACGGATAATAATTAGAATGGTGCTCGTGTGTGGTGCCTCTAATTACAATGTTGGAGTTTTTTGGAAAGGACAATCCGCCTGCAACCATGTTGATTCCCTCAGTTGTACTTTGGGTTAGAATCACTTCTTCTGGCCTGCATCGTATCAGTTTGGAAATGGTTTGTCTTAGCTGATTATATCTTTCCGCAAGCTCAATACCAAAGTCAATCGAATCAGGCCCAGATTCGTTGTACTGTATGATAAAATCAGTCATGGCCTTGATGCTTTTCAGGGGAATCAGGGACGAAGACGCGTTATTGAGGTATGTCTTGTTTGAGCTGATAAATGCGCCAGCTGTATCTAAATCGAAATTCATTATTATATCTCACAAAGAACTATCTGTTGTTGGATAAAAATCATCAGGCAGATATCATAGAAAAGATCCAACGGATGATTTTTGCAGAAAGCCTTAGCTCTATATCATTCGATGACGCGATAACAAAGACATATTTTTTTCACAAATTGATTTCTACAATAGAAATCCCGACAATCTATCTTGATTTTGATCTATTGTATAGCGGATATGTTGCATCAAACATTTTGCCCCAGTCTGATAATCTAAGGCTATATCAGCCATCAGAACAGACATGGAACAAACTGCTTGTGCAAATACTAGACGAAATATCAAAAGAACCGCATATGATAGTGATTGACTCACTAAATGGGTTTTACAACATATTTACGAATGAAAAAGACGCTGGCAGGATGATCAACAGCTTTATCGTGCTTTTAGCCAGTGTTGGACAAAGAACAAAATCTGTTGTATTGATTGGAAGCCTTGCAAAATTCAAAAAGGATGAAGGCTGGGTTTTGTTAGCTATTGGACGTCATGTAATTGAAATAAACAAAATGAATCGACTAGCTCTACAAAAGCAAAACTCGGAATTCCATCTTACACTGTTCGATCAGAATAACTCAAAAAAATCATCTCTAAATTTATCTAACCTTGATCTGTTCTAGGATTCGTAAAATCGAAAATTAGCGATCAGAATTTTATAACAGCGTTAAAAATTGCCTAACGCCGTTATAATTCGAACTTTTTAGGGAAATTATATTAAGATCTAAAATCAAGTGATGTTGAAATAAAATGCCAGTAGCAATTTTACCAGACATTGGTGAACAAATGTGCATCGGATGCGCACTATGCGTTGAAATCTGCACAACCTTGGGACCAGATGT
>SCVO01000015.1 GCA_004322465.1 Candidatus Nitrosotenuis sp. | reverse complement strand
TAGTCCGCACATATGGGATACCGGCGTCGGTATCGGTGCATGGACCGGAACACCAGAGGGATACGAGCAGCAAGCCATGAACGTCATCGGAGCTTTGATGTCAGTAGGATACTCCTTTGGGATCACTATCATAATGCTCAAGGTGATGGATGCTGTTTGGCCAGGTGGAATCAGGGTTACTCCTAGAGAAGAAGAAGTTGGATTGGACTTGGCACAACACGGGGAAAGAGCATACGTAAACGAGTAAAAACTCGTTCTTTTTTTATTTTAATTAATATTGATTCACTTTACTGTGTTTAGTGAATAATTTTTTGTACATTAATTTGAAATTTACATATAATAATTAACAGTTGTTTAATTTGTATCTCACAAGTCTTATTATTTTTGAGTACAACCAAAGCCTATCGACAAACAGAATCTACTGAAAAAACCGCGAATTAACACCAGCCTTGTTATCGTACTTGCCGTTTTCATGCTTGGATATTTTGCAAACACTTCGCATTCTTACATAATAAAATATTTGGCAATTGTGACAATAGCGATATTTTCATCATATCTGATTTTCACAATAAGCCGGTTTGGATTTGCATCTGCTCTCTGCGTGATTCTTGGTTGTTTCTCGATACTCTCTACTACACTTGTGGCAGACACTGTCTCGGGAACCGAAAATTTGAGCCGTATGAATTTCTTCTGGGGATCAATCTCAGAAAAAATTCATTACATCGAAACTGCAAGAGAGTTCCTACAACTTTATGGTTTGTTTACTGGAATTTTCTGCATTGGATTGGGACTGATATTTGCATACAGGCCGTCTCTGGTTCAGGTAAAAAACTATCTGCCGTTTGAATACCCATACCCAGTCTGGAATAGTAAGCAGCAGCCGCTTACTCAGTTTAGCGCAAATTTTGTTTTGGCAAAATCCCTCTTATCGTACAAAGAAAAAATGCTTTCTTGCAGATTCAAGTATCTGCTCATTGCAATAGATGGCAAGATGTATTTTGCGTCTCCAAATGAATTGGTTCCTGAAAACACGGTAATCGTCCGCACAAAAACGGGTAACACGATTTGCGGAATATCGAGAATCTAACCTGCTGGAATTCATCAAATAATATCTCTGCAGTTTTTTCTTGGATTAATGATCGCCGTCTGGTTTTTTCTGCTTGTCCCATAGGTGCATTATTCCTCGCAGCATGAATGAGCCGACAACTATGGTTACGACGCCTACTATCATCAATACAATGAATTTAGCAACCGACTTTATTGCAGACATATCTTGTGGTCTATGATCAATCATCTTTCGTAGATATTATCATTGTTGACAAATCCGTCTGCGGTTCAATTAGAATTGACTGTGAGTAATCTGATAAACACAAGATCTGACATCACACTTGTTTGATCCGCGGATGAAAACGCACTTTATCTCAAAACTATTCAAAAACTCGGTCCAAATTTCGCAGAAAATGAGCTACTCCTTTTTAATAATTGGCGGCTAGTCATGCTGAAATTGAGCCTAACTACAAAGACTAAAGCCAATTCGTGTTTGTTCTGCGGAGATATTCTGAAATCCCCTTCGAAATGCCAATACTGCGGCTTCAAGTTCTGTGAGGACCACATGTCAACTGACAACCATCAGTGTGGCAAGACAAGGTATGCCGAATATGTCCGAAAGACACGTATCAATGAGATCCCAAACCTTGCCTCGGGCATATTTGCGGTGGTTTGCGATACATGCGGCTACAAGTCTGCAAAGGGCTCACTAATTGAGTTTGCAGGAGAGGAGCTAATCCAGCACACGCAAATTGTTGGATGTGCAACTAACGTCTTCCTAGAAGAAGTAGGAGACAATCCTCAATTCAATTCCCAAACAATTGAGGCAAAGTCCAACGAACAAAAAATTGTACAACCAATAACCCGTCCAAATGATTCTGAAGAAAAGGAAAATATTGTTGATCAGCTAACTAAACTTGCGTCGTTAAGGGAAAGTGGCGTTTTATCAAATGAGGAGTTTTTGTTTATCAAAAAGGAAATCATCAAAAAACTGCAGTGATCTATTCCTGGATGTTTTCCTTTTGAGGCCCTAGTGCAGCGAGTTTTTTCTTTGCCTCTTGATGTTCGGTACGCTCTCTTTGCAGTGCAACCTTGAGAACTTCTAGCTCCTTTTGTGTTGCAAGAATTTTTGCATTGAGCGATGACACGACGGAGCTTGCGGCGGCAACAATATTCTTTGGAGCAGTCCTATCCCCGACATTTACCATTTGACTTTCTATGAATTTGAGTTCTTTTTTCGCGAACTCAATCTCCTTTTTCTTTGCCTCGTGCTCTTTTCTTATTTCCGAAATTTCCTTTCTTGCTGATTCCAGCTCTGATGACGCCTTAATCAGTTCCTGATTTGTATCATCTTGCGCCTTTTTGCACTCCTCATATGATTTTTGAATTATCTTGTTTTGCAGCCTAATCTCCTCAGACTCTGTCTTGTACTTGACATATTCTGCGCGAGCCGCATTCAGGTCACTGTTTGCTTTTTTTAACTCATCCAGAACAATCTTTTTTTCGTCGTATTCTTTTCTGACTGACTCAAGCTCTGACTTTGAGGAATTGATTTTTTGTAAGATCTGCTCGTGGTGTATTCTCGCAGAGTCGAACTCCGATCTCTTCTCATTCATGTCTTTTTTTGAAGACATTAGCAAACTAACTGCTTGGTCATACTCTTCTTTTACCGTGGCAAGCTTTTGTGAAATCGAGTCCAGATGACTGGTTTTTGATTTGATTTCGGCTTCGAGATACTCGATCTCGCCTGCCATCTGTTCTTTTCGAATCTCTTCCGGACTCTTTGTGATTACTTGTTCTACTGGCTCCTCGATGGTCTGCTCGGCAGGCTCGGTTTCTTCTTTTTTTGCGCGTCTAAAAAGTCCCATATGTGATCACTCTATCTTAGATACGGGGATGAATATTTCTATTCACTTCCGTATGAATCGGAGGTAAAATCCTAATCCTCCAATTACAAAACCAAGGGCTATCATGGAAAACCCGATTGCCGGTTTGTCCGCAAACCACGTTGGGGAGACTATGAAAAGGAATGCTCCCAGAATAATGAGAAAGAACGCCCCGCTCTTTTTTGGTTTGTTGTGTTCGTTGTGTGCCATTTTAGATGTGCTTGCTTATGGTCTGTGCTACTTTTTTCCTGCCAATGTCTACTATGAATGGACCGATTTTTGGCCCGCGGTTTGCCGCAAGAATTATCTGATATAATGTCATGAAAAAGTCCTTCGGTGCTACGTTGTTCTCTTTGGCAATGTTGTAAATTGCGTTCTGCAGGTCTTCGGGATCCTTTTCCGCCACAAGAATATCCACCAGTTGCCTCAAAGCGTTTTTTGCCGCATCGTTTATCTCAATGGTGGTAATTTCTTGCTCTTCAAAGTCATCCGCGTAGTTTCCTGCAAGTTGGATTATCTGCTCAACATACGGCTCGGAATTTTTTATGACTCCGTAATCGATGAGTTTTTTTGTGATCTTGTTTACCCTGTCCTCTTTGTATATGCGTCCTAGTTCGACCAGTAATCTGTAGTTCACATGAGTTGACGGCGTCTTTGGAATATTCAGCAAATTTGTGTACTCGTACAACCCCTTTGTTCTTGCAGTCTTTGCCTCGTTGTCAAGCTTGATTTTTCCAAAGTACACGTCCTCAATCTCATTGTACTCGTCCATCAGAGTCGGGATGTCCTCAAATCCAAGCTCTCTTGCGCCTGTGATCCTCTTGTACAGCAAAAGAAGCATTGACTTTGGAGTTCCGTATTTTAGCCATTTTTGCGAGGTCACTACGTTTCCAAGCGACTTTGAGATCTTTTTTCCGCCCTTATCCAAAAACATCTCGTATTTTACGTGGTGTGGGTGCGGGTGATTCAGTATTTCGTCTGAGACCCAGTCGTTTACTCTGACGGAATCCATGATGTCTTTTCCGTACGCCTCAAATCTGATGTCAAACGCGTGCCATCTTGCGGCAAACTCTACTTTCCATGCGAGTTTTCCGAGGTCTTTTGTAATGTCTGCTTCTCCCTCATGACCGCATCCTTTGAGAGTTTTGGAACCGATTTCTGCCTCGTGGCACCTGTATTTTATTTTCATCTCGCTTGGGATGTATTCGTATGATTCTGCAGTGTACAGCCTATTGCAATTTGCGCAAACCGGATAATATGGCAGATATTTTTGATATTTTTCTTGGCCAACAAGCTCTGCAATCTTGGCGCCAATCTTTTCACTGTTTGTCAGGATTGTGTGAATTTGATCTTTGAGCAGTCCGTTTTTGTAAGTATCACGCGCCCGCCTGAAATCGTATTTTATTCCAAGATTGTCCAAGCCGTCAAGCAAAAGACTGCTCATGTGCATGCCATACGAGTCGTGACATCCAAACGGATCTGGAATTAGCGACACCGGTTTTGCAATGTGCTCCTCAAGCGAGTCTGGAAGCCCCTCTGGGATTTTTCTTAATCCGTCTAAATCGTCTGAATAAGCAATAAGTTCTGACTTGTATCCGAAGTTTTCAAGTGCGAGCTTTACCCCATATGCGCGAACTGCGTCACCTAGGCTGCCAATGTGTGGGATGCCGGATGCGCCAAGGCCGCTTTCAACTCGTAGCAAACTAGTGCTTCTCCCAATCTGCTGCTCCCGCTCGATCATCTCGTGGGCAAGCTTGTCAACCCAAGTGCCTCTGCCGATTATTTTCTGATCGTCTTCTGACATTCTATCACACCAATGATTTTGCCATATATGGACCATCCATCGAATAGCCTAGTTTTTTGTAGTACTCTCGTGTACCGACTGCGCTGATCACGAGAAGTTTTTTTGCATCGAACTCGTCTTTGGATATTCTTTCAGCCTCGCCCATCAGTTTTTTGCCAAATCCTGAATGCTGGATTTCACCCTCCTCACGTTCGCCAATCTTTAACGATTTTCCGTACACGTGAAGCTCGCGAACAATGCATGTCTTATCTGTGACCTCTTTTCTGTGCGCCATCTCGCTTGGCTTTCTTAGCCTTAAAAATCCGTAAATCTTATCGTCCGAGTCGTCGTATGACAGGAAGACTTCGCTGCCTCCAGATGAGGCATAGTTTTCCCGGTGCAATGAGATCTCGCTTGAATTGTGGTTGTCTCTGAGCCCGACCTCCCTGCACCTGATGCATCTGCAGGAAATGTTTTGCTTTTTCAGGTTCTCGTGAACTATTTGTCTGAAATTGCCTGATTTTGGGCCCGCAATTATTTCCCCAGGCGATATCTCCCTTTGAACCCTCATTATTCTGACCCACCTTGGAATGTTTTTTTTCACTTCGGTCAAGACCCTGATCATGTCCTCATCGGAATATGGCGCGTACTTGCCGTCGAGATATTCTTTGTACAGCGGAGTCTTCTGAAGTACGAGCGACGGGTAGATCTTTAGCATGTCTGGCCTCAGCTCCTCGTCCTCAAAGAGTTTTTTAAAATCTGCAATGTCCCCCTCCGGACTCATGGTGGGAAGGCCAGGCATCATGTGTGCAACAAGCTTGTATCCTGCATCTTTTGACATCTGAAACGACTCTACTACGTCTGCATATGTGTGCCCCCTGTTCACCATCTTGTACACTCTTTCTTGAAGGCTCTGAACTCCAATCTCTATTCTGGTAACCCCGTACTCTAGCATCATATCGATGTGTTCTTTTTTGCAATAGTCAGGCTTTGTCTCGATTGTAAATCCGACGCTTCTTATTTCCGCGTTCTCATTGTTCGTCTTTGCCTGCTCAAGATCACGCGAGTCAGATCCATTTAGGGCGTCGTAGCACGATTTTATAAAATCCCGTTGATAGTCTTTTGGCATGAAAAGAAACGTTCCTCCAACTATGACAAGCTCCATCTTTGTGGGGTCGTGGCCGTACGCAATCAGTTTTTCAATCTTTGACACAATTTGCTTTTTTGGATCATACTGATTTTCAATTGCGTTAATAGTTGAGGGCTCATTGCCGGTGTAGCTGTTTGGCGAGTTGGATTCTATTCCTCCAGGACAGTATGTGCACCTCCCATGCGGGCAGGCGTAAGGCTTTGGCATTAGTGCAATCACTGCGACACCAGACGCCGTCTTGACCGGTTTTTTCAGCAAAACCCTTGATAATTTGGTGTAATCGGTACCTGAAACCGTCGATAAAATCTCATGATTCCTTGGAATGCGCTCGAGGGCGTATTTTGTGCAGATTCTTTTGATTTGCGATTTTACCTGATTCTTGTTGGGCGAATTTATCAAAAGCAGGTTTTGCGAAATTTCAGAGCATGCCTTGGAAAATACTATACTTTGCTGCAATGATTTTTGGTATTGGTATGGACTTAAATTTGTTAAACGCCGATTAGCGTTTTTTTGCGGCCTTGCCTTTCTTTGGCTTTGGCTTCTTTGCCTTTTTGGGCTTTGATTTCTTTGCGGCTTTCTTTGATGGATTCTTTGCCTTTTTCTTTGCGACTGGGTTTTTTCTTTTGGCAGGCTTTGATTTTTTTGCAATGCCTGGCTGCGGTTCTTCAAGATCTGATCTCAGCTTGAGGTTTTTTAGCTGTACCAGCTCAATTCTCGTTCTTGCGCTGAGGTGCGCAAGATCCGAATCTACACTGGGAACCGTGTTTCCGTGTTCGGTAAAACACTTGGCATGAAAGACCTTGCCTTTCTGATAATCCATCTCCGATCTCAAGACGCCTTGCTTGCAGATTGCGCACATGTCTACAAAATCTTTGCCTGCTGACATCGCTACTGGAATTTACTCGTCTAATTTTAATATTTTTCAAACAATGCGACTGTGGGATTTCACTATGTGAGTTTTTTTGAATTTACAAAGACGCCCTTTTTGTTTGTGATGCTGCCAATCTCCTGGCTTCTCATCTTGTGCTTTTTACAAATGGACACGACTCTCTCTGAATAATCCCTTGGCACGATAACACAAAACCCTACTCCCATGTTGAAAGTCTTGTACATTTCGTCTTGTTTTACTCCTGCGTCCTCGATTAACTGCATTATCTTTGGCGGCTCCGGCATGGAGTCTAGCCAGAACCCTGCGGCCTTTAGTCTGAGTAATTTGGTAAATGCCCCGCCAGTTATGTTTGCAAGCCCGTGAACTTGGCACTTTGAAATGATTTCGAGAACCGGCCTCACGTAAATTTCAGTTGGAGTTAGAAGAGCGTCGCCAATCCTGCCTAGCCCCCTCACTTTGTCTTTTACGGAGTATTTTCCAAGCAGGGCCTTTCTTGCCAGGGAGTATCCGTTGGAATGGATGCCTGTGCTCTGAATTCCGATTATCCTGTCGCCGGGCATTATCTTGTTTCCAAGTATTGTCTTGTTTTTTTCAACAAGTCCTGCAACCATTCCTGCAAGATCAAACGCGAATTTTTTTTCTGAAAACAGGTCCGGCATTATTGCGGTTTCCCCGCCTACTATTGGCACGTCTGATTTTCTTGCGCCAGCGGCAAGCCCTTTTGCGATTTCGATAAAAATTGACTCGTTGTTTTGATTTGCGGCAATGTAATCAACAAACGAAACCGGCTTTGCGCCAATGCAGATTATGTCATTGACGTTCATTGCAACGCAGTCTATGCCTATGGTATCGTATTTTTTTAGCAAGTTTGCAATTATGACCTTGGTGCCGACACCGTCCGTATGTGTCGCCAAAAGCTTTCCACCGTGAATCTCAACTAATCCTGCATAGTGGCCAAAACCTGATTTGACCCTTTGGCCCCCATGCGTGGACGCGATTATTCTTCCGATGGATGACTGGCTTTTCTTTATCTTTTGTACGTCTACTCCGGCGTCCTTGTATGTAAGGCCCATGTTATTTTGAATTCTTGATGTGAATAAAAGGGCTCTGTCACATGTACATTCCGGAATCTGACTGTCTGTGCTCTTTGTACTTTTCTGAGAGCTCCTTGAACTCTTGGCCGATCTTCTCCTTTTCGTTTCTCAAGTCCGAAACGTCGATCCCCGTCCCGTAAACTTTGTTTACTGCATCGATTAGTGTGGCAGCAGCCAAAGGATCTGGGCTAGTGTGGCTTGCCTTTACAAGCAGCGTTACTGCGCGAATCTTTCGCATTATGCATTCGTTTAGAATGCTTCCTGGAATTCCAGTGATGAATCCCTGCGAAATCATGCTTATTCCCTTTTCTGACATTATTCTGCACAGGTCTTCTTCCGCTGCACAAAATATCTTGTTGTCGTGCTCATCGCTTGCAACTCCGTCCAGGATCACAACCTCCTTTGTCCCCTTGGTTTGAGCCCAGTCCAGAATCACTGATGCGATGTTGTACAATCCCTCCATTCTGAGCGGGACCTCGCAAATTATTGCGCAAATGGTTCCCTTTTTGTTGGAATAAAACCGAAACGGATGTCTGAGCCTTCCCTGAATAAACACTGTCGACGGAGGAAGAAACCTTGAACGCAGGTATCCGACTTCCTGCATTTTCAGCCGCTCAATCATGTATCCTACTGAGAGCGGTCCAGCCAGGCCCGGACCAACAAACCCTGCAAAAATTATCGGGCTTTTGTAATTAATTTTCTTTATCTCAAGGACATGATCCTCTGAAACATTTTGTCGCATTACGGTGTTTTCGTTTTTTTCCAGCCTAATTACTTTTCTGCATAAACAGATCCAGCATTCTCCTGCCTCTGTCGGTGAGAGAATAGATGACGTTCGGGCCAATAGTTTCCTTGCTTATGAAATTATATTCGATGCACAGGTGCAGATAGTTCAAAAACGACTGCTTCATGCGAATTTTTGAATTTGTGTAAAGATTGGAAAATGTCATTGGGCCGCATCTTAGCTGATACAAAAGCTTCAGAAGCGAAAGCGTGCTAAAGTCTCGCGTGCGCGCCTTTACGGCATCAAGAATCTGCTCGTCTCTTGTTATGATAAAGTCTTCAAAGTGGTCTGCAATCTCGACTGGGATGTATGTTAGCCTTGCCTTCATGTTACCGTATGGTACGGTACATTACCATATTAAGGTTGGCGTAAAACTTTGTTGATCTTGGCACAGTTTTTTTACACAACTGTCTGCCGGCAAAAGTTTACGCTGCTATCTCAAGTGGCCTTTCTGCCTGTTTGCGCATCTTTGCTATGACTGCTGCAAGCTGCGCTGCATGAATCTCATCGAGTGTCTCGCACATGTGGTTGCTGTGGCTTTGAGATACTTAATGTTATGCGGCAAAAGCCAATTCTCAAAATTTGAATAAGAAAAAGAGAAAATAAAAATCTCTATGATTTTAGTTTTTATGATTATACCATTTCAGCAATTGCGAAACGTCTGCCAACTTGTGTGATCTTGATTTTTGCATCTTGACCAGGCTGTCCGCCTTTCACAAATATGACGAATCCGTCTACCTTTGCTATTCCGTCGCCCTGTCTGCTGGTTTCGGTGATTGATACATCGTATTCTTTACCAGTTTCTACTGGTTTTGGAGTGTCGTCAAATTGTCTATCGTTGTTAAAACGTCTGCCGCCACCGCCACCTCCTCTGTATCCTCCGCCAAACCTTCGATTGTTTTGTCGATCGGAATTATCGTTAAAGCTCATTCTTGCACCTCCCTCACTTCTCGTTAGATCGTATATCTTGCACCCATGTTATAATTATATCTAATTAATGAGACTAATTGTGACGCCTTCACACCTAATGGTTGGGGCGGTGACTGGCATGGATGCCCACGGCAAAACTGTGCGCATGTTGTCGGCAACAGACGATATTTGCTGTAACAGCCTTGGCAGGTTGTGTATTATTCGAACTGGTTTTGCGGGCGTCTTGATTTGCCCGTCCGATACAACCCAAATTCCGCTTCTTGCAGTGCACGAAAAGTCTCCCCTGATTGGGTTTACTGGATACGTGTACCACAACCTGCTTACCAAAATCCCGTTCTTCGTGTCTTTGATTATGTCGTCTCGTTTTGAATTCCCTCTTATTGTCAAGTTGTGCGGTATTGCAACTGGAATTGGATCCGAGCTGCGGCCAAGCGGCGAGCCAAGTCTGGATGCGTTTCCCGAAGACGTGGCGCCTTCCTTGTAGGCGTCATGCAAATCAGAATATGTTTTTTCAAAAATTCCGTTTCTTATGTAGTGTGTTGGGCTGGTCGGCACTCCCTCATCATCAAACGACTTGCTGCCAAGCCCGTTTGGCGTGTGGGGATCATCCATCAGATCAAACTTTTCTACCGCAACACCGCTCCCGATTTTTTCTGAAAAGCAGCTCCTGTTTTCGGAATATGTCTTGAGGGAAAAGTTTGACGCAAAAACAAACGCAAGCAATTCGCCTACCGCGAGCGGATCAAAGATTATGCTTGTTATTTCCTGATCTGCCGTATGCGGGTTTATCGAACCTGCGCACATCTCGGACGCATCACTTCCAACACGTGTGGGGTTAAAGTCGGACAGCATTCTTGAGCTTGCCTGCCCTATGCCGCTGACAGGAAAAGTACCGATATCGGAATCTGAGTTTATTATTCCGGAAACATATGTTGCGACATCTGTTTTTTGCAACCCGTTCGTGTTTGCAATTTCAAACTCCTCACAGACAACATTGAGCGAGCCTGAGATGTTTGTTATTTTCTGGTTTTTCGCAGAATTGATCATCTCCTGCGCGACATCTGAGACATCGACTGCGGTCATTTTCCAAAGCCTCGGGTCGTTCACTCTTTCAAGCGTAATGCGCGTGTGGTCTGATGGGAGCCCTTTCCAAAATTTCCTTTCAGTGGTACTGCCTGCCGATTTGAGTGCCCTGTCGACAATTTTGTCTGGCTCAAGCGTTGTTGTTTGGGCGCCAGCTATTCTTTTTTTATGTATTATGCGAACTCCGAGTGATTTTTCGTGGTTCTCCTTTATCTCCGCAATCTCTGAATCTGTTATTCTTACTGTGATGATTTTTTTTGAACAAAGAACGGATTCGCACTCGTCGACGTTTATTTTTCTTGCATAGGCTATGGCGTCATTGCAAACCGACAAGATTAGCTTGACCTTGGGTTCTTGTATCTGAATTTGTCGATTTTTACAAGTTCAAAATACGAGCCAAACCTTGAGGTGTCCTTTACTTTGTCGAGCTCATCCTCGAGGGACTCCGAGTCGTATTTTTTGATTATCTCGTATGCTGTCGTTCTCTGGGCCGGAATTCTGCCTATCTCTCTGACAAGGCGGCGGATTTCCATGGGTCTTAGAATCTGGCCGTACTGCGCGCCAGCTGACGTTGAAATGCTTTCATTGATTAGCGTGCCGCCAAAGTCGTTTGCTCCCCACATCAACAAGAGCTGCGACATTTTCTGTCCCTCTTTTACCCACGACATCTGGATGTTGTCAATGTGGTTGTTTAGCATTATTCTTGCAATGGCATGGGTAAGCATTACGTCGTTTGCACTAGCTCCGCTTTTGATTCCGTCGTGGAGGCCGTGAGTATACATCGGTGCCTCCGTGTGGATGAAGTTCAGAGGAACGAACTCTGTAAACCCGCCTGTCTCTTTTTGAATGTCTCTTATTTTTGCAATGTGCTTTACCCTGTCCTCCGTGGACTCGACGTGTCCAAACATTATGGTCGACGTTGAATTGATTCCAAGCCTGTGGGCAGTCTTGATTACTTCGGTCCAGTCCGCAACGCTGATTCTTCCGGGAGATATCTTGTCACGAATTTTCTGGTCTAGTATTTCTGCAGCAGTGCCTGGGATGGTATCGACACCGGCGTCTTTTAGTCTTGAAAGGTATTCTTTTATTGAAACATTCGATCTTGTTGCGCCATAGAGGACCTCTTCTGGAGAAAACCCATGTATGTGGATGTCCGGGATGTCTGCCTTGATTGCGGAGCATATCTTCTCATAAAATCCGCCGTCCATGTCTGGGGGAAGGCCCGCTTGAATGCATACTTCGGTCGCACCAAGACTGTGGGCCTCTTTTGCGCGCCTTACGATTTCTTCTATGGGCAAAAAGTATCCCTCTTCCTCTCTAAAGTCTCTGCTGAATGCACAAAAGCCGCATTGCTTGATACAGACATTTGTAAAGTTGATGTTTCTGTTTACCACAAAAGTCACAATGTCCCCAACCCGCCTTCTTCTAAGCTCGTCTGCAACCATTCCTACAAGGTGAAAGTCAAGCCCCGTTGCGCCATAGAGGTGCGTCGCTTCTTTTATCGTGATCTCTTTTTCTGAAAGCGCGCTGTTTAGCGAATCTGCCACTAGTGGATCCGCATTTTTTAGAAGCGAGTCGATATTTGAAATCATTTCCAGCACTCCTTTCTTACCAAGCCGCACTCGTCCATGCTTTCTGACATCTTGTCGCGAAGATTTGAATTTACCAAGTGCATGAATTCGGGATACACTGGAAACCTAGCCTTTAACTCATAGCCCGCGTTTTCTGTATTTTCTGCAACGTATTCGATTTTGGGCCAGCTGAATTCCGGATTGACATAGTCTGGAGTCAGTGGGGATATGCCGCCCCAGTCGTTTATCCCAACTTGAAGAAAACTCTGATATGAATCCGGAGAGAGATTTGGCGGAATCTGGATGTTCATTTGCGGCATTATTACTCTGGTCAGCGCCACAATTATTTTGAAATAGTTTTCCTCCGCGGACGCAAAGTTTCCCATCTTGGTGTCTTGTTTTGGTTGAAAGTTTTGTAAAATGACTTCTTGTATGTGTCCGTGTTTCTGGCTCAGTTTTTTTATCTCAAATATGGAGTCGATTATTTCATTTGGCGTTTCTCCAATTCCTACAAGCAGGCCGGTGGTCATTGGAAGTTTGATCTCGCCTGCGTTTTCTAAAACTTGGATTCTTGCCCTTGGATTTTTACTTGGAGCTAGACTGTGCGGCATGTTTTCTTCAGTCAGACGTTCGCTGGAGTTTTCAAGCATTAGGCCGGCACTCACGTTGGTTTTTTTGATCTCGCTCATCTCTGATTTTGTAAGGTTGCCTGCGTTTGTATGCGGAAAAAGTCCTTCCGACAACGCGATTTCCGATGCGTGGATTAGATATTCGACAGTGCTTGAAAATCCGTTTTCCTTGAGCCAGTCTCTTGCTTCTTGGTATTTCTGCTCCGGCCTTTCGCCTGTGACAAAAAGCGCTTCAACACATCCGTATTTTTTTGCAAGTTTTGCCAAATCTGTGACATTTTTCTTGCTCATCATGGATGTTTTTTGCTGGTTTGGCTCTGACTTGTATGTGCAATATCCGCATATGTCTCTACAAAGGTTTACGAGATTAAAGAATGCCTTTTTTGAAAATGTAACTGTTTTTTGTTTATGAGTATTGCGGAGATGCGCGGATGTTCTGTATAGTTCGGACGGTTTGTTTTTTGCAATTTCGAAAATCTCATATGCGTCGGACTTTGTGATTTCCTTTCCGTCAAGCGCGTGGTTTAGCAATTCACAATCAAACACAAGGTCATTCAACGTAAAAGATAATCTTGAATTCTAGTATTTATTTTTGTGTCGAACTAGTTGTTGAATTGTTTGCTAATACGCTTGAGTTTGGTCTCTCCTCGAGGGTTAGCACCAAAGTGGTGACTCTTCCGTCGCGAAGAATCTGCATAGCCATCTCGTCCCCAATGGTCTTCTCTCGCTGAAGATGAATCAAAATATCGTCAATTTTTCTTACGGTGACGCCGTCAACTGACAGTATGATGTCGCCGCCTATCTGGTATCTGACCCCGTCGACTTCGGTAGAATTGGTGGTTCCGCGAAGACCTGCCTTTTCGGCGGGACTGCCCTTTAGGACATTGATTATCATAAAACCACGGGCATCTTCGATTTTGAGTATGTCTGCAAGGTCAGGATCTATGTCCCTGCCGGAAATTCCGACCCAGGGGTGATGATACTCTTTCTTTTCAATAAGCGTTGGAATTATTTTTTGCACTGTCCTGGATGGGATGGCGAATCCTACCCCTGCAAAGTCTCCTGTTTCAGACTGGATTGCGGTGTTTATGCCGACTACTTCGCCTCTCATGTTCAAAAGAGGCCCGCCTGAATTTCCTGGGTTTATTGCAGCATCTGTCTGGACTATGTCTGGAATTTGGAATCCTTTGTCTTGTGACGGGAGCAGTCTGCCAATCTGACTTACAATTCCGGCGGTCATGGATCCTGATAATCCGAACGGGTTTCCAATTGCCGCAATTTGTTCTCCAACCTTTAGTCGCGAAGAATTTCCAAGTGCAAGTGGATAAAGTACTTCCTCACTTGCGTTTACTTTGAGAACTGCAAGGTCTGTGTAGAGATCTTTTCCTACTAGACTTGCCTTAAATGATCTGCCGTCCAAAAATGTAACTGTTATTTTTTCAGCGTTTTCGATTACGTGGTCGTTTGTTATGATGTGGCCTTTCTTGTCGTACACAAAACCTGAGCCCAAGCCTCCGCCTCTGGGATCGTTTGGCCTTTTGATGTTTATTTTGACAACTCCTGTCTCGGTTTTCTCAAAAATTTCAGTCAGTGTCAAATCCTGCGCTGCCTGATCTCCTTCGACTGTCTTTGTTGTTTTGCTTATGTCGTCAATCGATGGAATTTTCTGTGGAGGATTTAGAACTATGCTGTACACGACAAGTACTATCACTACTCCGAGAAGACCAGAAATAATCGCATTTGACCTGTTCACTAACATGGCAGCTGCTCAGTTGCTCTATAATCTTTACTTATTACACGCTGATTGAATTTTGCATGTGATCTTTCATGGAGTATGATCTGCCTCTCCATGACACCGACATGTTTCTTTTGGCTTGTAGAATTCCGCTGAGAAAGCCGCACACAATTATCAAGCTGCCAAGCGGGCCGCATAGCGCGTGTGCAAGTCTGATGTGCAGTTCGCGTGCATCCAGCAGACCTGCTGTGTAGACAAGGCTTGATGAAACAACTGCCGCTGCAAAAAGGGCAGGAAACGATTCTGAATGGCTGAAAAATGCCGATGAATATGCAAGAAGCGGATACGGCATGAACAACAAGAACAATACCGCGAAAAATATTCCGACTGCGATTCTTGCATTTTGTAAATAAAGCGGTATCATCAGCCTCTTTAGCGCATTCCAAAGCGTGGTCCTGTCTCTGGCCCAAACTGCCTCGATCAGGTGGTCGCCCCTTACCATTTTCATCTTAAATCCTGATTCCTTTACCTTCTTTCCGAGCGCACCGTCTTCGATTATTTCTTGCCGCACGCCCTGGTGCATTCCGACTTTCTCGTAAGTGCTTTTTTTGATTATGAAAAAACTCCCAAAGAAATACCCTGTCTTTTTTGTTGGATCATTTACCCTGAGTGCCGAAAACCGCGTATGCAAAAACGTTGACAACATCGGCAACGTGATCTTTGTCCAGCTGTCTAGACAGATCATTTTTGGAATGGCCGTAAGTGCGTCAAGATCAAGTGACAACAGGTGGGAGACTGCAAGCGAAATTACGTTTCTTGAGTGCTTTGTGTCAGAGTCTGTAAATAACAACACCTCGCCAGTTGCCGCAGCATATCCTTCCATGCAGGCCCAGTTCTTTCCAATCCACCCGTCGGGCTTTGGCTTGGCGCTGACATGAATTACCTTGGCGTTTTTGATTGCATACTCTTTGATTATTCTGCCTGTGGCGTCTGTCGACGAATCGTCGATAGCAATTATTTCGTAGTTCTCGTAGTCCTGGTCTAGCAGGGAATCAAGGCACTTTTCAATAAACCCTTCTTCGTTTCTTGCGGGCAGAATGACTGAAACCTTGGGGTTTTTGTGATCCTTTGGGGGAAATTTATCCAAATATGGCGTGCCGCGAAATGATGCAAGCATTGATCTTATCAGGAAAATCCAAGCGCCGGATACCCCAATCAGTATTGCAATAAACGCATAATTTATGACGTCAAGAAAATCCATCTTACTTCTCGATTTCTTGCTTTATTGATTCCAGTGCCTGCTCTGTGCCGCTTTTCACGTGTTTTTTGATCATTCCAGTAAACATGCCCATCATGCCTGAAAGCTTGATGTCCCACGTGGCGTCAAGCTTGGTGCTGCTCCCATTAGGCGTAAGTTGTATTGTTTTTGTTCCAATTAGGATTCCCTCTGTGAACTCGGCATGAATTTTTTCCTTTGGATAAAACGTCACAGTCTGCATGCATTTGGAGTCCTTGAATGCGATTGTGACTTCGCGCGTCACTGTGTTTCCGTCCTTTGAAATATTGCGCACCTGTTTTGTTCCTTTCCAATATTTTGGCTCGCTGTCTATGTCTGAAACAAAATCCCAGACCTTTTCGACTGGGGCGTTTATTGTAATGGATGCCTCAATTGTTGCCATGCCGTTAAGTCGTTCGCTCTAAAATATTAGTCTTGATTATGGTGCTTCGCTTGGACTAAAGTCAAAATCCGTTTTCTCGGTTTTTCCCTCTACAGACGATGTCAATGTGTATTTTCCCACTTTCTCCCACCCAGTTCCGCCTGCAATGACAAGAGTTGAAAACGTGCCGTCTGTCTTTACTTTGACTATCTCAGTCCATACTTCCTGTGCGTCTGGATCACTTATTGTAAGTTTTATAATTGCGGCTTCCGTGCTGCCTGAAATCGATATGATGTCTCCCCTTGCATATGATGTCTGATCAGTCTCAAGCGTCTTTGAGGCGCCAGGTCCTGTCAGTGTGATGCTGTCCTGATTCATTGCCACGACGCTAATTATCAAAACTGCAAAAATGACAGATGCTACGCTGATTACTACGTTCCTCATCTTCTTTTTTCCGTACATTTTTTCAATCGGCTTTTCAACAACTGTTTTTTGCTGTTTCATCTCGGGGACATTGACTGGAGCAGGAGGTGGAGGAACGATGCGTTTTTCGGGAATTTTTACGATTCTCTCCGGCTTTTCGGTCTGCGTGGCTGGTTGTAGGTACCTGGAAATCAGTCCGTCTACGTACCTTCTGTCTTCCATTGTGACGAGCTTTTTGGCCTCAAAGTCGGACTTGATGCGTGACAAGCGCCCATAATCCCCATGGCCTGATTTTAACAAGGCGTCAATATCGTCTGTAAAAAACTGGCCCATACGGTTCTGTCATATTGTTTTTACATAAATTAATTGTGTTATCTTTGATATGGTAATGTACAAATAATATTTCACAATAGGTATGGAAATGGAGCAAAATTCTGAGTATTTTCTCTTTAGCGTAACTGCAATCCACAGCCCAGAATCCTGCCCGCTAAACAACAAAGAAAGCATGCGAATCTTTATGCAGCTTGACTCAAAAGTAAAACAAAATTTGAAAAGGTTTAACATAAAAAGACTGGCCGAGTTTTACGTCTCCGTCTTGGAGCACCAGTGGACCCTGATCTTTGAGGCAAAAAATGCCCACGATATTGAAAAACTGTGCATTGAAATAGGAATATCAAAACACAACACAATCAAAATCGTACCGCTCAACAAGTTTGACAATGTGATTAAAAAGCTCAAGAGTGCGAAAAAATAGGTACTTTAAAATTAATTCTGGCTGGATGGAAAACATGACAATAACCTACGATGATTTTGCAAAGCTTCAGATTCAGGTTGCCAAAATCGTCTCAACTGAAAAAATTCCTGGCAAAACGAAGATAATCAAAGGGGTGATCGACCTTGGCGGAGAAACCCGCAGTCTGATAATTGGAGGCGCGCAATTTTTTACGCCGGAAGAACTGGTTGGCAAAACAGTAATTGCAATAACAAACCTTGAGCCAAAGACAGTGGGAGGCGTTGAGTCAAACGCGATGCTTCTTGCAGCAGATAGCAACGAAAAACCGTTCTGGCTTACAGTTGACGAATCTGTTCCTCTCGGCACAAAAATAAAATAACTATCCTATGCCGGGGTTTTCCTTTTTGACCTCGATTGGTTTCTCGATAATTTTCTGCTCCAGCTCGTCCGTGCTTATCTGAAGTTTCAAAAGTTTTCCAATTGTGTTTATGATGTTTTTTGCAGCCTTGTGCTGTGGTAGTTCTGCGTCATATATCTCGCCAAACAGGCCTACCCCGCCGATGTTTTTGTTTTTAGCTACTCCGAGGACAAGCCCGTTAAACCACGTGATGCTCTTTACGTCCTCTCCAAGCAGTTTGACATTGTGCGCCTTTAGCAGTTCCAACGATTCCTGATTGTTGGCAACTCCAAACACCTCGTTCCCGTTTCCTTTTTGCATCGGCATGTATCCTCCAGATGAGATTATGGTCTTGATGTTTCCCCACTTTTGCACCATCTCGATTACAAAATTTACCAACTCAAAGACCGTGCCTGGTTCCTGGGGCTGGTTTTCTCCAGTGAAGATGACAATCGAGTTTTTCTCATCGACCAATAACTTGTATTCGTCATACGGCAGTTCAACCAGGCCGTCTTTGTGGTTTACCCACGGTTTGTCTGTCAAAATGATCTTTGCCGCAATCCTTGCAGAGATTTTTTTCGCGATATGCTGCGTTACCAAACCGCCAACCTTGCCCATGTCCGGCAACGATGAAATCAGAATTGTGTCTTTAAGCTTAAAATTTTCGATGGTCTCTACTTGCACTTAGGTAATTACGACGAGGTTAGTATATGCACTTTACTTCTGAATTCTGTCAAAAAGTCTAATCGTAAATCATCAGATCTTTTTCTTCTAACAATGAGTGCAAGTTGTTTACGGATCTGTATACGTCCGGTTCCTTCTTTGCGCCTGTGCAGACAAGCTTTCCTGATGAGAAAAGCAATATCACCGTCTTTGGGTCGAGCATCCTGTGAATTAATCCTGGAAACTGCTCCGGCTCGTACATGCTTCTCGGCAGTGTTCTTGCAGCCTGCTCCAAGTGAATCTTGCCGCCCAAGTTAATCGACGCAACGATGTTCTGAATGTCGACCACTGCATCTTTTTTTACTTTGATTCCGCCCTTTCTTAGCTTTTGAACGACTGATTTCACAGCACTTCTTGCCATCTCTTCTGATTTGGCACCCGTGCAGACCATCTTGCCTGATGTGAAAATCAAAGTGGCTGTCTTTGGACTTTTTAGACGAAACACTAATCCTGGAAACTGATCCGGATGATATTCTACGTCTGGAAAATTACGAGTAATCTCATTTAGATCCATTTTTTGATCTACTGAAGCAGAAGCAACCACATTCTCAATACTTACTATTGGC
>SCVO01000014.1 GCA_004322465.1 Candidatus Nitrosotenuis sp. | reverse complement strand
ACTCACGATAGCTTTTAAGAAAAATTTGATATAAGATAGTGTTTGGTTTTTTCGAACGAATATCGGAATCTATATGGTAGTTGTTCTGCTAGATGTAACGCCATTGTCGGCAGAAACAATTACAACAATTGCTCCAGTTTGAGCATTTTGTGAAACAGTACTTTTTACGCTTAATGTTTCTCCAGTGTTCAATATCTTTGGTTCCAGATTATCATTTGAGATGGAGTCAGTACACCAATAACCGCTAGGAGGATTTCCAGAGCAGGAGCCATAATAGACAAGTGCCTCTGTTTGCGTTGTAGAAGTGCCTTTGTATGTTATTATTACATTGAATTTTTGATAATTCCATAATTTTTCTGCCCCAGAGTTATCTATTGAGAATGTAATTACTTGTGATCCAACACTAGCTGAAATAGAATTTACATCCATGGTTGTTTTGGTTATAGAGTCCTCTACTTTTGACATATCAGATGAGGCTTCAGTTATTGAGATTGTTTTGTCCACTATTCCAGGCAAGGTCATCATTACGTAAACAAACGTAAACATCATTATTCCACCGGCAATGGCTATGCTTAGTCCCAATTTTTACATCTCCAATCTAATCAAGATAATGAAAACACGTAATCATTATAGACGCCGTTTGGCGCGGTTATTCGAACCATGTAGTTCTGATTTTTCACTAGATTACTGTCAGTTATTTGAATTTGGAATGTATTTGTTTGATTAATCATTCTTGGTAAGGATGAGAATTTCCACGTGTCTTCTCCACCGCTTGCACTGTATGTGATTTTTTGAAGTGAGCCTATTTGTCCAAAATACACATCCATCGAGGTAGGGGAAGTAATTGGATTGATTCCAATATTTTTTGTCCATATGTTTAGCGTAGTGGTCGTATTGGCAGCATAGATCACTTTGAGTTTTGTCAACATGGTGTCTTTTTGGCCTTCTGAAGTAGCTGTAAATGTTGATTCGAAAGAGCCAACCTTTGACATCACTACTCCTGCAATTGATGTTGCAACCACTATAGATGCAATAATTAGAATTGCTTCTGTCATTACGCCTGATGCCAAAAATTATCCACTCCTTGACTGGTCACGTTTCGTGCCAGTTTTTTTGTGTGCAGTTAACCTTGCATAATATGCGTCTGCCTCTCTATCGTTAAGTCCAACAATTTTTGCGAATCGATATAATTGTGATATCGACTCTTCAATTGACATGCCAGAGTTCTTGAGCATGTCTATAATGTTGTAAATAGTATGCTCATCTTCCGACTTTAGTCCCATTAATTTACATTGTTCTACCAATAGATCGATGCAGTCATCTCCTTTTTCTTCAAACATTTCTCCCACTAGTTCAATTATTGCCATCATGTTTGCAACGGAGAGATTTCCATTGAATAGAGGCTTCATTACGGAATCCATGTTGCCAAGATCTGTACCGTGCACAAGACTATCCATTTCACTTCCGCGAATTATTGCTGCTGGTTGGTTCGAAGGAGAGGGCGTTTGTGTGTTTGCACCAGAATTTTGCACCATTACGGGTATTGGATTATTTTGAACCTGTGGAATCGGTGCGGCAACATTTTGGGCTTGGTTGTTAGCTGCTGCCTGATTGTTTTGCGCATTTAGATTTGCTTGTAGTACTCCCTGTCGTAATGGTAGTGATGGATCAGATAGGTTTGAGAGATCTAGTGCCTCAAAGTATTTTCTCATGAAATTAAGTGGATTTGAAATTTCAGCTTGGAATGCCTTCATATCAGTCAGTGTTCCCTCAAATGATTCAGTCAAGGTATCAACGCTTTCCTTTGTTATTTTCATGTCTTCTTTGATTTTATTTAGATCCTTTTTGAAAGTGGTAAGATCTTTTTCTACTGGTTCAAATTTTTGGTCGATTAGATCACGAATTTTGTTCTCATCGATTCCAGTCATTGTGGGAGTAACGCTTACTTGATCAGTTGTTATGGTATCACTGGCTAAATTAGTGCCAGCAAGTAGCGCGTCAAGTTCAGAATTGCTGCCTCCAATTGCAGAGACATCTATTTTTTCATCTTGTGGTACACTAGTTGTATCTTGTGGGGATTGTGGCACAGGTTCTGTGATTAGTTCATTTAGTAGAGAATCGCCATCGACTGTAGCAGGTACCGTATTTTGTACACTTGATTTGTTTTTTATCAACAATCTTGGCACTGCTATCATTACAGAAGCTATGATACTTATTGGAATTACAAAATAGACTAATGAATTGTTAATATCGAATAATAATTCTGGAAACATTTTGTATAAGATTAAGCTATAGATTCCAATTATACTTCCAGCCACAAACATACGGAATTTTTCAGGTAGACTTGACAGTGTCTTAGTTAAAAAAGAAAAAAGATTGCTTGGAGCTATCATAAAAAGTACTCCATTTACCCTAGATCGACTATAGTATTCGTTATGTTTGGAACACTTCTCTCTACGGTTAGTGAGGCGCCAGTTGGTGTAACGACTTCCACTCTGATTTTGTCTAGTGCTGTTGGTCGGTCATTATTTCCATATGCGATTGCAAGTACTGCGTGTTCACCGTCATCCAGTATGGCATTGGTATTTGCAGCAACAGTCCAATAAACGATTGCAGCTGTTTGAGATGGTAGCGACTTTGTTACTGGATTTGTAACACCACTAGTAAACCCTGTCATTGATGCGGTTGCGGCTGCAGTAAATGCTGTTGTTGAGTTAGCATATTTGGTACTTGCAGATAGTGGGCCTACGTAGATGTTATCAAATGACTTGGAATTGCTAATGTACTTTACAGATAAAGTAGATTGTTGCAAGTTCACCGCATCACCACCCGATGCAATCTTTAATGGAATCAGGGTTGCATTCAAGTATGGCGTTGTACATCCCTTTGCAGTAGATGTACAGCCAATGCCTTTTACCTTACCGGATATTTCTAGGCTGCTACTTGCTTCACTCAATCCTGACAAGATTGTGGTTTTTGCCTTTTGTGTTGTAGAGAAACCCATGTTGAGAACGACAAAAGCTAAAGCAGCTGCTACGATTACGAATGCTATCATAACTATGGCAGACTCTACGCCTATGACTCC
>SCVO01000013.1 GCA_004322465.1 Candidatus Nitrosotenuis sp. | reverse complement strand
TGATTATTAGGAGGTCTATTTTCGTTTGCCACCATCAGGAATTGTCAAGTATCACGTTAAGCTATCCTTTGATGTTGATGGACTCGTTGAACGCGCAGACATAATCGGCGCAATTTTCGGACAGACAGAAGGTCTGCTTGGTCCGGAAATGAATCTGAATGAGCTGCAACGAGTATCCAAAGTTGGAAGAATAGAAGTAACAGCGAATGCTACGACAAACACTACTTCTGGAGAGGCGCTCATACCTATGAGCACCGACATCGACACTGCTTCACTCATATCTGCAGCTATTGAAAGCATTGATAAGGTTGGCCCATTTGACTGCAAATTCAAACTAAACGCAATTGACGACGTACGCGCAACAAAAAAAGACGACATCATAAAGAGAGCCAAGGAAATCAAGCAAAAATGGGCTACAAAGACAATCAGCGAAGGCGAAACAATGCTAAAGGACATCCACGAGGGAACATCCACTTCTAGCAAGCTGACGACATATGGAAAAGCAAAACTCCCATGTGGCGTAGGCGTATTTGAATCACCATGGATAATTCTTGTTGAAGGACGTGCAGACGTGATCAATCTCTTGCGAGCAGGAATTGACAACGCCTTGGCAATTGACGGTGCAAGAATTGACGAGTCAATCAAGGACTTGTGCGAAACAAAAGACAAGGTTGTAGCGTTCTTGGACGGCGATAGAGCTGGCGGATTCATACTAAAGGAACTCAAAAGTCTAGTTGATATCGATGTCATTCACCGAGCACCTGAGGGTGTAGAAGTGGAAGAATGCACTCCACAGCAAATTGCAGACATACTCAAAGACACCATTGAGGAAATGAACAATCCAAAACCAAAACCTGTACTCACAGACCAAAATGACAAGCCAATGGCAGAAATCGCAGAAAAGACATTTGCAAACATAAATGAGACGCTCGAGGCAATAGGGCTGGACACGAACAAAAACGAGGTCTTCAAGGTACCGATAAGCGAACTTGTATCAAAGCTTTCAACTCAGTCCGGAATAAAGTATCTGATACTTGATGGAATAGTGACACAAAGACTTGTGGATGGAGCAAAGCAAGCCGGAATTGAATGTGTGATAGGACACCGAATTGCCAATCTGACAAAACGCGACGGCATTACACTCAAAACATTTACTGATCTCGGCGTAGCATAAATTGCTCAATGTCTGAGCTAAAAATTCAGCACCTCGTAACACTTACTGAGCTTCTCTCAAAGGGGGCAAAAAATAATTTTATTTCAATTACTACCTCGTCCCTTGGAAAAAACATTCGGCGCTCACAACAGGCAGCATCAATGCATCTTTTGGAATTAGAACAGAACGGATTCATTGAGCGAATAATGAGCGGAAGGAAGATCTCAGTCAAACTCACACCAAAAGGATATGATCAGATAGTGAATCTGTTTAATCTGCTAAAGACTAGCCTTGAATCAGTCCCGTCGTTCATTGAATTGAAGGGAACCCTTGTTTCCGGCATGGGTGAGGGGGCATACTATATGTCACTAAAAGGATACACAAAACAATTCAAATCCAAGATTGGCTACATTCCGTTTCCTGGAACACTGAATGTCAAACTGGAAAAAAAAGAATACGTTGAGGCGTTAAAACAGATTGCTGCCCTCGATGGAGTAAAAATAGATGGATTTTCAGACGGCAAGAGGACATATGGTTGGGTCAAGTGCTTTAGGTGCAAGCTGAATGAAAAAATCACATGCGAACTAATTCTACTTGAACGAACCCATCATGACCATTCTATAATAGAGCTGATATCCGAGTTCGAAATACGCAAAAAGGCAAATCTGAAAACTGACTCTAAAATCTCTATAACAATCCCGCTTTAGGGATCAATCCGACTGTTCAAGACTGGCTGCAATCTGATTTAGCTTCCTTATCACTTCGGCATCCTGCGTTTTACCTATGGTTGATGACAAAACTTTTGCGATGAGTTGTTTATCATCGTCTGTTAATTTCGGTGTCTGCGGCTGTGCTTTTCTTAGCTTGTCATCCACTTCGTCAATTAGAGCCTGGTATTGATCGACTTGTTTTTTTGTAACAGTCAAATGATTGCTTAATCGCGCAAGGTTGGACTCTTCAAGTTTTTTCTTTTCAACTAGCTCGTTGCGTATTTTACTTATTTCCATAATGGACGAGTTTGCCTTTGGCTGTTGATTTCCGAACTGCAATAATTCTAGCTCTCTATCAAATTCCTCTTTCTGCGCTTTGATTTTATTGATTGTTGACATTTGTTTGCCCATGTGGGTCTTGACATCCTGAATGTACTGGCCTGTATCTTGCACCGTATTGGTTAATTCTTTTACCATCGCATGTGTTGCGTCTGTTGCTGTGGCGGGCCTTTCATATTTTGAGAATGTTATGCTACGATCCTGTGCATCAATCGAGTCTTCTATTTCTAATCTCGCACCAAGTTCCATCTTTTTTGGTCCGTCCTCAGTATCATGTGTACGGTTTCGATCAATGTACTTACGGGCCACAAATACTAACGAATCCAAGAATACATAGAGTTGTGTCTGTTTGTTTAAGACGTAACGAATTGTGAACGCACATCATCGTAGGTGAGCCGATTTATCTGATGATTACAGCCCGTGGATTGCTTCCCCATACTCTTTTTCAATTTTGGAGCTTGAAATCTCTGGGATTGGGGACTGAAGTCTTGCCACTCTGACGTTTAGCTTTAGGTTTTTACATCCATCGACTATGAACTTTTCTTGATGCACTTGGTCATACCCCAAGGCAATAATGTCTGGCTTGACCGCGTCGACTGTCTTGAAAATATCGCCCTCGCTTCCGACAAGGCACAAGTCAACCATTATGAGCGAACTAATCAGCTCCTGTCTCTGACTCTCGGGATGAAGCGGTCTCCTCTTTTTCATTTTAACTGCGGTGTTGTCAGTTGCCACTACGACCACCAGAACGTCGCCAAGTGCTTTTCCGGCATTTAGTGTGTGTATGTGGCCTGGATGGATGATGTCAAAGACTCCTCCTGCAAGAACAACCCTTATGGCGGTTCTACCAAACTCCGTAAGCGATGTCCTGTCGTCTGTTATGGTTCCGTTTTTTACCATTTTTGAAATTCTTTCATTGATGTATTCCTCCGACAATGATGTTTTTTTGATGCATATCTGTACTGGCGACTCTTTGGTAATTGACGAAACGTAAAACGCGCCCAGTATTTTTTTATCTATTATATCCAACTCTATCCCTACAAATTCATCGTTTTTAATTTAATCTATGAACTTGTCTCTGGTTCTATGCCCTTTGCTATTCTCAGGGCATCAACCAGTCCGTCCGCGTATCCTATGCTGAGTATTGCCAATTCGTCTTTGCCCTGCTCGAAAAATATCTCTGCATCTCTGATGTACAGTTCTGCGTTTTCAAGCACGCTGTGAAACTCTTTTGCATCTTTGTAGTGCGGCGTGATCTGCTCAAGTGCACGCCTGACCATTGGGACGTATCTCTTCATCATCTGGGATGCGATTCTTTCTATTTTTGACGAATTGTCGTTGGGCTCGTCAATGCATCTTGCTAGGACTTTTAGCGCGTCCGATTCTGTAAAATGAAGCGTTCCTGGAATTATTACTGTGTGAGGAGGGTTTCCAAAGTCTGTTTTTTTCAAGGAAGCAAAACTTCCCGCTGTAATCTTCTGGTCTTGCTGGCCAATTCTTGATGCCACTATCCCATACGTGGCGTCAGAAATCACTTTTCGCACCTGCTCTTTTTCTGATTCCAGAAGACTTTCTATTGCGCTTTTTGGGTTCAAAAAGAAATCCTCATTCTGGTTGTACTCTAAGAGTATTACTGTGTGGTTGCCAACCTTGAGGTTTTCGTAAATTGTATAATATGCAGTGCTTGATGGAATGCCGCTCATGATTGTGACCGTTCTTCCAATTTTGTAGTAGTGGAGGCCACATTCGCCAACAAGCGACGTTATTGCGGATGATGCGTGTACCGTATCTGTTTGAATTTTTTCTTGAATTGCCCTCGTTCTTAGTTCGATGTGGGTTGTTGCTATGTATGGATCCCCGTACGACACCATGACGACATTTTTTGTCTTGGCGGAATCCAGTATCTCTTTTCCGTCCTCTACGAGCCAACGCGGGGCGAACTTGAATTCGCCTTTTGTGAGTTCTTTAATTCTTTGAGACTCGTCGTTTTTCATCGGACTTGTGAACTGCTCAAAATACACTACGTCTGCATCTGAGATTATTTTTTTTGTCTTATCTGAAAGAGAATCTGGTCCGCCTATGCCGAGACCTACAAACCAGAGCATTATGATGCTTTTTTGTTATCGTGAAGTCTTTTTAGGTGTTGAAGCGTGTTTCTTAGGACCTCAATTCCGCGCAAGTACTCGTTCATTGATACTCGCTCGTCAATAGTATGAGATGCATGCGGGTCTCCTGGACCGTAGGTCACAACTGGAATGTTCCAGAGGGTGCCAATTATGTTCATGTCGCCGGTTCCAGTCTTTCTGATCAGCGTAGGCCTTTTTCGTTCCACATCCATCACCCCTAGCGTAAACGCCCTCACAAGCGGCGAGTCCATTGGGGCCTCAAATGGTTCGGTTTCGTCCAAAACCGAATAAAACGCATCTACTCCGAGCCTTTTTGAAATCTCGCTTACCTTTGACGAAATTTTCTCGCCAACCATTTTACAGTTCATCGTAACTGGAATTCGAATGTCCATTATGGTGTCGCATTCCTTTGGAGTCACATTGTGCGAGTCTCCGCCCTTGATTTCGGTAATTGTTGCAGTGAGGATCATTCCCTTTGATTTTCCCTCCTGGTTTTCCTCTAATGCCTGCTTTAGCTCGTATGTGAATTTCATGGATTCTTCAATTGCGTTTTTTGCAAGCCATGGCGCGCTTGCATGTGCACTGTCGCCGACGTTTACCTTGAGGTTTATCGCAATTCTTCCCTTGTATGCTATTGTAACCTGCGTTATCCCGCTCGGCTCCCCAAATACTGCATAATCGATATCGAGTTTTTGTTTTGCTAGGTTCTTGATTCCCGTGGCGTTTCCTTCCTCATCCACTGCTCCTACAAAAATTATTGTTCCGTTGTTTCTGTGCACTGTGGACGCGGCAAGCAACATTGCCATCAGTGGCGCTTTTGCATCTGATGCGCCCCTGCCGTACAGGTAGTCTCCCTCCTTTCTTACCTTGACCTTGCCTGGCACAGTATCCATGTGCCCGCACAAAAGAACTCTTGGAGAACCCGAGCCAATTGTCGCAATTAGATTTCCAACTTCGTCTATGCGCACATTTTCAAATCCGAGATCATCGCACTTGTCTGCAAGAAATTCTGCCATCGGCCTTTCTGAAAGGGACGGCGTGTAAAGTCTAAGTGCCTTCTCTAACAATTTAATTGAAAATCTAGGTGTGATGGTAAATGAAGAATCCATTTTCTACTTTCCTGCGTTCACTGCATATTCCAGAATAAGTCCTGCGATGTCTGTGCCTGTCACCCGAGCAACGTTTCTGTATTCCGTGGTGTTGTTGATCTCGTGAACTACTAGTCCCTTCTCATTACTTTCCATTAGGTCGACTCCAACTATTTGCCCCTTTATTGCCCTTGTCGCTTTGATGCAAATGTCTTCCAATTCGTTTGTGACCTCGCAAATCTCGGCTGTTCCTCCGAGGTGGGTGTTTGTTTTCCAGTTTCCCTCCGACGAATTTCTATAAATTGCGCCTGCAACCTTGTCGCCAATCACTATTGCCCGTATGTCACGTGGAGGCCTCTCCACAAATTCCTCTAAATAATGAATCTGGTATATTGGATACATTTTTTCGCGTTCTTCTATTATTCCCTCTGCCGATTCTTTGTTGTTTAGCTTTGAAACCATTCTGCCCCAGCTTCCAACTGTCGGCTTGATCACCCTTGGATATCCAAGTTTGTCAAGTGCTCCAAGTGCCGCGTCTTTTGAAAACGCAACTGTTGCAAACGGAGTGGGAATTCCCTGTTTTTGTAAAATCATGTGCGTGAACAGCTTGTTTCCGGCATAGATTCCAGTGTGCAGCGAGTTTATCACATTTGCACCCATTCCCTCCAGCGCTGCAGTGGCGTGCAAATTTCTATAGTAGCTAACGCATCGCTGCAGAACCGTTTTAAATTGCGTTTTTTGGTCCAGTTCTAAAACGAGGTTTTTACAATCTACCATGTCTACTTGGATGCCTTTTTTCTTTGCAGCTTCTGAGAGGGCTTTTTCTTCAAGACGGATGGTATCGTAAAGGACCGTTATTCCGGGGCTCACTGCCCCCAATCCTCTCCAACGCTTTGGGCTGGCTTTAGCCCAAATCCACTTGAAGATTTGGTTATCTCAAAACTTGCACCGCAGTCGGGACAAGTAACGAGCTCGCCTTCTAGGGCATCACTTGGAACTGAAATATCGGAATCGCATTCAGTACATTTTGCCATGTCTATTCCTTAATGCTTTTAGAGTCATTAATTATCTTTCTTTCAAGCTTGCTATCGAGGGGTATTTCCAAGAGGTCGCCCATCCTGAGGTTTTTAAGCCCGGCGGCAACTGCCCTTGCCTGTTCGTCATTCATTTCTAGGCCCAATAGGGACATGAGATAAGCAGAGCCTGTCTTTCCTGCCAGTTCGCCAAATACTATTCTCCTTCTGTTTCCAACTACTCTTGGCGGAATCGGCTCATACGCAGCCGGGTTCCTAAGAATCGCCGCTAGGTGGGTTCCCGCCTTGTGCTTGTATGCGGAAGTGCCTACAAGCGGTTTTGAGTCGTATGGATGAATTCCAGTATAATCTGCAATCAATTTTGAAAGATCACTTAGCATGTCTAGTCTGAAGTCATTTGGTGATCTGTACAGGTATGTCATGGCTACTCCGACCTCTGCAAGTGACGGAATTCCAGTTCGCTCTCCAATTCCGTCGATTGTTGTGTGGATCTGGTCTGCCCCCGCGTCTATTCCTGCAAACGCATTTGCCACCGCAAAGCCCATGTCGTTATGGCAGTGCACGTCAAGCGGAACTCTGATTTTTTCCTTTACCATTTTTACAAAATTGAACATCCCCTTTGGCCTCATCACGCCTACCGTGTCCGGAAGACTAATCCTGTCAACTCCTGCCTCCTCAATCGCTTTGCAAATCTTTAGCAAAAATTCTGGGTCTGCCCTGCTGCCGTCCTCAACTGTGAACCTCATTTTCAATCCGTGCGCCTTTGCATATTCTACCGTCTCCACTGCACGCCTCATCGCCTCCTCTCGAGTAATTCGAAGCTTGTCCTTCATGTGAATATCTGAAACTCCAAGGTACGTCGCAGTCCATTTTGGGTCGCATTTTAGCGCAATGTCTACATCTGACTTTAAAGCCCTGACGTGCGCAACAATGTCTGCCTTTAGCCCTTGTTTGATTATCGTCTTTGTCGCCGTAAGGTGATCTTCTGACACCACCGGCGAAATCTCAATCTGGTCTACTCCAAAATAATCCAGCATCCACGCAATCTGTATTCTTTGTTTGTTGGTGAATGTAACGCCTGGGTGCTGCTCTCCCTCCCTTAGCGTACTGTCAAGGACGTGAATCTTCCTTGGCTTCTTATCGTACTCGTTATACAGATGTGCATAGTAATTCGGATCATTCATTGCAGAATCAGGTTGACACCATGCCAGTTATAAACATAATCGTACTAAAAACGGCTTAAATCAGAGAAAATCAGTGTGATTTTAGGCAAAAAACAAATACTTTGTCTCGAAATTCGTCTATGTGACTTCGCGCAGAATGATTACTGTGTTGGTATCTGAGACGCCCGGAATTTTTCTTAGCGCATCAATTGAGCCGTTGATTTCTGTTATGTTTGGGGCAGAAATTATCACTGCAATGTCATACTGTCCTGTGATTTCGTAGACTGTCTTTACTCCCTCAAGGCTTGTTAGCTTTGCAGAAACCTTCGACGTGTCCATTGACGACTCTACTGATATTAGGACAATCGCCTTTGTCGAGTTCTGCTCGCCCATCTCAACTGTGAACTTTTTGATTACTTTGTTGTCGATGAGGTTTTTCACTCTGCGTCTTACTGCGGATTCTGACAGCTTTAGCTTTTTTCCAATGTCTACGAAAGATTCCCTGGAGTCTTCTTTTAGGATCTTTAGTATTTCGTCATCAGTCTTGTCCTTGTACATTTTTTCTCCTCTCTGCCTCTCTTACCATTAGTCTGTCAAGTACCTCTAATACTTTTGTAATGTCCTGCTCTGATAACACAAGCGGCGGCAGCAACCTGATGATGTTTCTGCCAGAATACAGTAGCAAGACACCCTCTGAAATTCCGTCCAGTAGTATGTCCTTTACCTCGAACTTCATCTCTATTCCAATCATCAAACCCATTCCGCGAATCTCGCGAATTATGCTGTGCTTGTCTTTGAGTTTCTCCAGCCCGTCTCGGAATATCTTGCCTACTCTGGCGGCATTGTCTACCAGCCCGTCTTCTGTTAGCGCCTTTAGTGTTGCAATGCCTGCAGCGCAAGATAGCGGGTTTCCTCCAAACGTGGACGAGTGCTCTCCTTTACTCATCGCAGCCAAAATGTCTGGCCTGACCAGGGTTGCACTCATCGGGACGCCGCCGGCAATTCCCTTTGCCAGACACATGATGTCTGGCGCCGTATTCCAGTGGTCGCACGCCCACATCTTGCCTGTTCTTCCAAGGCCTGCCTGAATTTCGTCAAAGATTAGCAGAATTCCGTTTTCATCACAAAGTTTGCGAACTTCCTGCAAAAAGCCGACCGGTGCGGGATGGATTCCGCCCTCCCCCTGAACTGGCTCCATGATTATGAATGACGTGTCCTTGTCTATTTTGGTTCGAAGAGTTTCGATATCGCCAAACGGAGAAAACGTTACTTTTTCCACCAGCGGCATGAACGCCTTTCTGTACTTTGGATTAAATGTAATTGATAACGCACCCATTGATTTGCCGTGGTATGAGCCGTTCATTGCAATCATTCCTGACTTGCCTGTGAATTTTCTCGCGAATTTTATTGCAGCCTCCACTGCCTCGGTGCCGCTGTTTCCTAGGTGTACCTGCGATAGTTTCTTTGGCGCAAGATGAATTAGATTTTCTAAAAACTCTTCGCGCGTTTTGTTGTACAGAGAACTGTGCACCGTAATGATTTTGTCCAGCTGCGCCTTGATTGCGTTTACCACTCGTGGGTTTCTGTGGCCAACTAGCGCTACTCCGTATCCTCCCATGCAGTCGATGTACTCCTTGTTGTTGATGTCCCAGACTCGGGTTCCTAGTCCTCTCTCCACTGTTACTGGGAATCTTTGATACAGACTGCCCAAAAAGTCGTCTTCAGTCATTTGCTAATTACCGTGCACCTTTGATGTGAAATTGCCGATGATATAGGATTTTCTCGCTGGCCGTTTGCAATTAGTGCCTCCCTTACGCCCATGTCGAGCGCTTCTGTCGCCGCAAGTATTTTCTTTTCCATTCCAAAGCCTACTTTTGGCCTTATTTCCTTGGCTTCTGCATTTGAGAGTTTTTCAACCAGTTTTTCATTCATGAGCAGTCCGTCCACGTTGGTCAAAAACAAAACCTTGTCGCTCTGTATGCTTCCTGCAACATTTGCAGCCGCCCTGTCTCCATCTATGTTCAAAAAGTCAAATTCCTTGGACATGGCAATTGGAGATATCACTGGCACGTAGCCCTGGTCTAGCAACAATTTGAGCAGTCCTGAATTGACATGCGTCACCTTTCCCGTATATCCTCCGTCAATTACCTGCTTTCTCCCCTTTTCGTTTACGATTACTAGCTTGTCCTTTCTCTCGGCCTCGAATATTTTTCCGTCAACGCCGCTTAGTCCTACTGCGTTTACGCCGTTTTTCTGCAGCATCTGGACTATTGTCTTGTTGATCTTGCCGGACATTACCATTGTGAAAATTTCTGCAGTCTCCTTGTCAGTGTATCTGCTCTTTATGCCGCTTGGGGACACTACGAACTTTGGCTCCTTTCCAAGTGCCTCGCAGGTCTTTGTCACTTCTTTTCCTCCACCGTGCACCAGTATTACCCCCTCCGTCTCTGCTACTTTTTTGATATCTGGAATTGTCGATGGGTGAAGATTTTCTACTACACTTCCGCCAATTTTGATCGTAATCATTTTTTTAAACTGGAGTTAGTGGCGAATATCTCAGACCGTCCATTTCGTCAAAACCTGACATGACGTTCATGTTCTGGATGGCAGAGCCTGCTGCACCCTTCATTAGGTTATCAGAAGCTGATAATGCAACTAGTCTGTGATTGTCCTCATCTATGTCAAACCCAATGTCGCAGAAGTTGGAGCCAACTACGAACTTTGGATCTGGGAACTTGTACAGTCCTTTTTTATCGCGAATTAATCTGATGAATCTCTCGTCCTTGTACTGCTCGCGGTATAACTTCCATATTTCCAACTCATTCATGTCTTTTAGCATGAATGTGTGGTTAGTGCAGAGAATTCCTCGGACCACGTCGACTGCGTGTGGGCTCATTGATATGCTGATGTGCTTTCCTGCAATCTCGCTTAGCTCTTGTTCTATCTCTCCGGTGTGTCTGTGCTTTGCAGGCTTGTATGGCCTGATGACGCCAGACCTCATCGCGTGGTGAGTTCCTGCAACGCTTCCGGCGCCTGCTCCGGATGAGCCGATTTTGGAATCAACCACGATGTGCTCTGTGTCGATTACGTTGTTTTTGATTAGTGGAACCAAAGCCAGCATTGAGGTTACTGCCATGCATCCGGGGCATGATACCAGCTGCGCGTTTCTGATTTTGTCCCTGTGCAGTTCTGGGACGCCAAATACTGATTTTGCCAAATACTCTGGGTGAGGATGTTCCCATCCGTACCATTTTCCGTATGCCTCCGGATTGTGTAATCTGTAATCTGCAGAAAGGTCTACTACTTTGAGGCCCCGATCGTACAGGGCTTTTACTATTTCAGTTGCGGTTCCATGTGGAACTGCGGTAAATACAAGATCGCACTTGTCTGACATTTTATCATAGTCTAACTCGGAAAATGTCATCTCTGTAAATCCTTTGAGCGATGGCTGGATTCTGTGTAGGTACTCCCCTACATGCTGCCTTGATGTAACCATCGCGATTTCGACTTTTGGGTGCGTTACCAAAAGACGTAGCATTTCTCCGCCTACAAATCCTGATGCTCCGACTACTCCTACTCTTAACATGCTATTCTCCGTGACATGGTATAATTTATTTCCTAACGTGGTTTAGGGCAAAATTAATCATTTCCTGCGGGATGTTTTTTTTGGCAACCCTTGCAAGCCCCTTGAACTCAACGGTATTATTCACTTCGTGTATTACCAGCCCGCGTTTTTCGTCTTCCATGAGATCGATTCCCAAAATTCCGCCACCGACTGCCTTTGAGGCCTTGATGCAAATATCCTCCATCTCTTTTGTGATCTCACAAATCTCTGGATCGCCCCCAAGCGCGATATTTGTCTTAAAATCGCCCTGTGACTTTCTGTACATTGCGGCAATTACCTGGTCTCCAACTGTTATTGCCCGTATGTCGCGAGGCGGGCGGTTTATCATTTCTTGCAAATAATAAATCCTGTCGTGCGAGCCGTCTGAAATGTCGCGCATCTCTATTATTGCCTCAGTCGTGTCCTTGTCGCGTAAAGGCAGGATTCCTCTTCCCCAGCTTCCGATGATTGGTTTTATCACGATTGGAAAGCCTACCTTGTTGATTAGATTGGCTGCCTCCTCCGACGAGAATGCAAAATATGTCTTTGGCGTTGGCACTCCGTGTTTTTTTAGCAGCAGCGAGGTCACCATCTTGTTTCCGCACTTGTCTGCCACGTCGTAGCTGTTGATTACTGGAACGTCTAGGAATTCCAGACATGCGGTAAAGTGCAAGCCCCTGAAGTAGCTGACGCATCTTTCTAGGACGACGTCGCCAAAGTCGATGTCATTTTTTTTACTCTCCGTGCTAATCTGGCTAGTCTTTGCATCCAGTACTATTGTATCGTGACCCATCTTGGATGCCTGCTCTTCAAGCATCTTTTCCTCGAGTCTGAGTCTATCAAATACGATACAAATCTTGGACAACTATTCTCCCCAGTCTTCTCCGACGCTCTCTGCTGGTTTTAGTTCCACGTTTGGGCCGTTTTTCTTTGCAATTTCAAAGTCAGCTCCGCATTCTGGACATGAGACTATCTCCCCTACAGCTGCATCGTCTGGGATGTTGATTTTTGCGTCACATTCTGAACAATTCATTATGATTTTCTTCACCTCTTGTTTAGTAATTTATTAGCTTCTGTTGTCTGCAATCCCCAGAGTTCAACAAAGCCTGTCGCTTTTCTTTGATCAAATGCCGAGCCTTTTCCGTAGGTGGCAATGTCGTGACTGTATAATGAGTACTTTGATTTTCTTCCTACCACTCTGAGTGCCCCCTTGTATAGCTTGAGTCGCACTGTTCCGCTCACTGTTTTTTGTGACTCGTCGATGAACTTGTCAAGGTCGCGCTTTAGTGGATCCTGCCACAGTCCAGAGTATGCCAAAAATGCCCACTCCGAGTCCACCATCTCCTTGAACTTGGTTTCATGTTTGGTATGTACCATTTTTTCGAGGTCAGAATGCGCCTCTATCATGCATAGTGCAGCCGGGGTCTCGTATACCTCGCGGGACTTTATCCCGACCACCCTGTCTTCGATGTGGTCCACCACTCCTATCCCGTTGTCGCCTGCCACCTTGTTTGTGTATTCGATTAGCTTGATTGGACTCATTCTTTTTTTGTCTACTGCGACTGGAATCCCGTGCTCAAATTCTATTTCCAAATATCTTGGCTTGTCGGGAAGGTTCTTTGTCCTGACCCAGATGAACGCGTCGTCAGGTGGCTCACTGTATGGGTCCTCAAGATGCCCTCCCTCGATTGCGCGTCCCCACAAGTTTTGATCAATGCTGAATTTTTTTGATACTGAATCAATTGATATTCCGTGCCTTTCGGCGAATTCTAACTCCGTAGTCCTGTCCAAATTTAGGTCGCGAATTGGTGCAATTATTGGTAAATTGGAGCCTGAGCGCAGCGTTATGTCGAATCTGACCTGATCATTTCCTTTTCCGGTGCATCCATGTGCAAGCGCATCGACTTTTTCCTTTTTTGCAATGTCTACTACTTTTTGCGCAATGAGCGGTCTTGCTAGGGCTGTTGCCAGGCAGTATTTTTTCTGATACAGCGCGTTTGCCTTAATTGCCGGATGGATGAATTTTTGGACAAACTCTAGCCTTGCATCTATGTTGTAGTGCCGAAGAACGCCTAGCTTTTTTGCCTTGGATGCGATTTTCTTCTGGTCGCTTCCCTCCCCAACATCGACCGTAACTGTGATTACATCCATGCCGTGTTTTTCTTGTAAGTATTTTATCACAACTGAGGTATCTAATCCGCCGGAAAAAGCAAGTACTGCTTTTTGTTTCATCGAGCTTTTTCGTGAAAATGCTTTGCATTTATCTTTTATGCTGATCTCGAAAAAATTTTCATTTTCTGTTTTTGGAAAAAATCACCACGGCGAAAAATTGCAACTAGCTTCAGCTAAAATCCGATCACTATTTAACCGAAGTTTCATAACGCTGTTTTATGAAAATTCTAGTCTACTCTGGTGTCGCAGTGGCAGTGATTGCAATAGCTGTGGCATCTGTTTTGAGTTCGGGCCAGCCTGAATCTGACAAGAACCAGGTCAGAGTGGTGTTTTTCGCAAATGTCAATCACGCAGTGCCGATTGTGGGGCTAGAAAACGGCGAATTTGCGAAGGAACTGGGCAGCACTGCCATAAAAACAAGGGTTGTGGATAGCGGGCCTGAGGTGATTGAGGCGCTTTTTACCAAGTCTGCTGATCTGGGATACCTAGGACCTGCCCCGTTTGTAATCGGATACGTGAAATCAAAAACCGACGACATCAAGATTCTGTCTGGCGCTGCAAGCGGTGGCGCAAGCTTTGTCATACAAAAAGACTCCACAATATCTACTGCGGCTGATTTGGATGGAAAAAAGATCGCGGCGCCGTTTGTTGGGAACACGCAAGACGTCTCACTGCGACATTATCTTGCAGAACACAATCTGAAGCCTAGGGAAAGCGGGGGAACCGTTACAGTATACAACATTGCCAACCCTGAAATCTATACTATATTTGCCAAGGGGGACATTGACGCCGCATGGGTGCCTGAGCCGACTGCAACAATGCTAGTTGAGCAGCTTGGCGGAAAGCGACTATTTCAGGAGGAGGATACTTGGCCTGACGGGAAATTTTCCTCGGTTTTGCTTGTCGGGAGGACTGAATTTTTGGAAAAACATCCTGACGTTGTGGCAAAATGGGTTGCCGCTAACACGAATACTGTGAATTGGATTAAAGAAAATCCTGATAAAACCGAATCAATTTTTATTGATTTTTACAAAAAGTACACTGGAAAGAAATTGGACGAAAATATTATTCATGACGCGTTTTCACATATTCAAATTACATCCGAGCCGATTCAAAATTCAATCAGCATATTTGCAGAGCGTGCGTATGGACTTGGATACCTTGGCCATTCTGGATACAACTTAGATCACATTTACTATGATGTAAACAATGGTACTGTGGGGGGCACATCATGGCAAAACTAGAGGCAAAAAATATTGTAAAGTATTTTGATCATGATGGGCAACAGCTGCGGGCACTGGGCGGAATTAACCTAGTCGTCGAGGAAGGCGACTTTATCTGCTTGGTTGGGCCGTCCGGATGCGGCAAATCTACGTTTCTTAGGATAGTTGCAGGACTGCAAAAACCAGAAGAAGGGCAAATTCTGTTGGACAACAGGCCCATCGTCAGCACTGGCCCTGATAGGATTTTGGTATTCCAAGAGGGCGCATTATTTCCGTGGCTCAAGGTGCGAGACAATGTTGAATTTGGATTAAAGATTGCCGGAATTCCAGAATCCGAACGACATGAAATTTCCAAGCGATACCTGGATATGATGGATCTGACAAAATTTGCAAACTCGTATACGTATCAGCTGTCAACTGGAATGAGGCAACGCGTGGCAATTGCACGAGCGTTGGTCATGGACCCTGAGGTGCTGCTTATGGATGAGCCGTTTGCAGCACTGGATGCGCAGACTAGGGATACATTGTTAGTTGAAATGCAAATGATCTGGCAAAAAACGAAAAAGACAATCGTATTTGTAACTCACTCTGTTTCAGAAGCGACCGTTCTTGGAAACAAGGTTGCAATATTTACACACAGGCCGTCAACGATTAAAAAAATTGTCAACATAGAGAACAAAAGGCCGCGACTCTCAGAAGACGACTCCCTGATGAAATATCAGCAAGAAATACTTGCCGAACTGAGGCCTGAAGTAAAGTTGAAGGAGGATGCGGAATGAAACCAAGCGTTCTGGCAAAGAAGATTGCATTTTTTGTCGGAATCGTTCTTGTGTGGCAAGCACTCGACTCTGCAAATGTCTGGCCGGACAAGATTTTTCCGTCTCCTCTTGAGGTTGGCGAGAGTCTGTGGTATGGCGCATCAAACGGAACTCTGTTCTATGGGATAGGAACCAGTCTTTGGCGATTGGCAATCGGACTTTCAATAGCAATAGCCGGGGGAATCACATTGGGCGTGTTCATGGCGCGAGTGGAAACCGTAAACCAAACAATCGGCTCCATCGTTCTAGGACTACAGTCGATTCCGTCCGTCGCATGGAGTCCTCTGGCAATAGTTTGGTTTGGCCTGACTGACGCTGGAGTAATCTTTGTCACAGTCGCCGGCGCAATATTTTCAGTTACAATAAACACGTACACCGGCGTAAAGAACATCAACCCTGACTACATTGCGGCGGCACAAAACATGGGGGCAAAGGGAGGCCAACTGATAACAAAGGTGCTAGTTCCAGCCGCATTTCCGTACATGATCTCTGGATTCAAGCAGGGCTGGGCATTTGCATGGAGAGGCGTGATTGGAGCCGAGTTACTGTTCTCGTTTTTGGGTCTTGGCTTTTTGCTAAATGTTGGACGACAACTTAGTGACGTTTCTCAGGTGATAGCGATGATGCTTGTGATAATGATTATCGGTATTGTGATTGATGGGCTGATTTTCAAAAGACTCGAAGACAAAGTAATGTCGAGATGGGGTCTGCGTTAGTCGTTTGGATTCCGATGTCTCTAGTTTTAATTTTCTCCTGAGCTGCTGATCCTCTTCTGTGCCTCTTCAAAAGTGCACGGAGTCCAGTCTAGACAAAAAGAAGCGTTGTTCTCGATTAGCTCATCAATGCTGATGTAGCCCCATTCTGCAAACTGGTCGTCATTTAGGTTGGCATACCCATACGCGATGTTTTCCTTCCTGTCTAATTCTGCAATCAGCCAGTAGAAACCAATTTCTGGAATTTCCCACTTTTGATAGATTATTTTCTTTTCAGCTGGAATGTCTTCTGTTTCGTATAGTAGTGGAATATCGTCTGTCCTCACATGTTTTGTTTTTTTACACATGCTGGTTCCTACTGTGGAAAGAGAAAATTGGATTTAAGGGGACAAAAGCAGTAACTTGTCCTGCAAAATCACTTCTTGATTTTCAAAGAAACTAAAAATGCGACAATGCAAATTCCGACTGCAAAATACATCACGGAAATGTTATTGTAGTAGAATGCGAGTGCGCCTGCAATTAATGGGCCAATGACATTTGCTATGGATATGGTTGAATTAAAAATCCCAGTGGATGTTGATTTCGGATTGTTCTCCATCAAGTGAATACTTCCGCCTATGTACAAAAATGCCCAAGTGACGCCGACTAGTGCCATGGATGGAATTGCCATCCACCAACTAGTCATTAGTGCCATCCCTAAAAATACGACAACTGTGAGGCCTACTCCTATTTTGAATTTGGTTATGTTTTTTGTTTTTATTCTTGATGACATCATGTTCATCAAAACAAACGCTGTCGCGGTGTTTGCTACATACACCACTGATACTTCGTACAACTTGGCATGAAACGTCTCAGTCAAGACAAGTGGAAGGATGGTCCAAACTGACGTTGCGCCAATGTGTCTGAGTAGCAATGACAAAAACAGGTGCTTGTTTTTTACAATTATCGTGCCGGTCGTGCCTCTTACAGTTTCCTTTGGCATGGTATAGTTTGGAAGCCTTGATGACAATGCCAGTCCTACCAAAAAGAAACCCGCGCTCACAAGAAATATCGTTTTTTCATTATTTGCTATTCCAGCCGCCACAATTCCAGCAAGCCAGCCTAGTGCGTGAAACGATATGATTGACGCAACCTTCGTCTTGTCCTTGCCGGACTCGTACGTATATGCAAGCATTGCTGGAACGATCATTCCGCTTGCTATTCCAGCCCCGAGCCGTGCCAAAAGCAAGTAAAACGTATTGTCCGCAAAATAATGTAACCCAAATGCAACAGCTGAGCCAATAAATCCAATCTGGATGAAAATCAGCCTTTTTCCGTGTTTATCTGAAATTCTCCCAAAATACAGACTGGACATGATCTGCGCAAAGAAAAACGTAGCAACCGTGATTCCGACCTCAAGGACAGAGTTTGTCAGATTTTTTGCCAGAATTGGCATGAAAACATAAACAATGGACACCCCCGCATGCTGGAAAAACGTGGCTCCTCGTACTAGGTTGCTGATTCCGATCTTTTGTTGCATGTGAGTCGTCTGTACTAAAATGTGGAATAATTTATGTCACGATTTTGTGCAACTACGTAGATATTGTCAAGTTGGGGGCAACCGTTGCCAGAACCCTGCTACTCCTAAGCGCTTCAGTGGAAAAGAATACGGCAATTTCCAATTTTGTGCCTGCAAGACTGACTTTAATCTCCTTGATCGTTGCTTTGAATTTGCTTTTCTCGCTTTTCTCTGAGCTGTTGAGGACCTCGATAATCAAACCCTCTTTTAACAGATTGTTGAAAACTCTATACCCGCTGCTTGTCGGAATTTTAGATTTTTTTAATATTTCGGGAAGAGTTAGAGCAGTATCTGTGGCCACCGAGAGGATTGCCTTTTTATCATTATCGCCGTATGATCTTAGAATAAAGTTTGCAAGCGTTTCGTCTCTGACTTCAATAAAGCTAGATGTCTGCTTTTTGTTTAGTTTTTGTTTTTTAACTACGCAAACTGTTTCAAACAGGTTCTTTAGAACTCCCTTTGACGCGTTTCCAAAAAACTCAGTCAGTACTTTTTCAAAGATATCGAACTGTTGCAATGATTGTTGCAACGAAAGACCGTACCTTTCGAACAACCTGTCTTTAATTTTCCTTCGCACAGCCGTGCCAAAATGGGCGTCTAGATGATTCTCAAAGTACTGTGCCAGAAGTACGTCTATTCCTAGCATGAGTTGATCACCGATAGGTATAGCGGCTTGCATTTTTGCAGAGCCCTCCTCTCAATTGTAAGTTCGGCTGTATGCGTGTCCGATTTCAGATTAAAACTAATTGAGTGAACCATTTTTTCATATCTTGATCCTTTGTGGTTTCCTTTTCCGTTCTTTACGTCCCTGTCAAAGCCCGAGAACAAAATCAATCCTTGCTCCACAAGAGCATCTACCTTCCTATATACTGACGATTGAGGAAGTTTTGCTTTTTTTACAATCTCTGTTATGGTCATGGGCGTTCTCATGTTGTAAAGAATCACTCGATTGTCTTTGTCCAAGTATGCGTCGATTATTCTGTCCGTTAATCCCGTATCGTTAATTCTAATTGTGACAAACGTGTCATCTTTTTTTACAACGGAGATTGTTTTTCTCAAACTGGATTTTTCATCCAAATCTAAGAACAGTGAAAAACCTTGTTTTTGTGCTCCAGGTGTTACCTGAAATTGCATACCTGCTATTGAACGTCGTAATTTATTAATTATTTCCCAAATTTGGGAAATTTATCTGATTAGAAAAGTTTTTTATATGAATAATTAATGGATATTCTGTTTGCCGCAACTTGTTACCTAATGATAAATTTAAAGACGACGACGAAGTTCTTGTTGTCTACAAGTTTAAGGGCACACATAGGTCTAAAAAAATCCGCTGCACTTACATCCAATACAAAAATCTGAAGGATTTGCAATCCATTGAATATTGCAAAATTGTTCAAGAGTGACTTTTGTGATGACTGAATTGATTTACTAATTCGGATCCGAGACTGGCTTCTTTGTGTTATAATGTAATTGCCGCAATGATGGCAAAGCCAAGTCCTACAAGCACGGACAACATCATTGGCGTTGTGGAACAGACGTAACCTGACTTTACTTCTGTGATGAATTCCTGAGAATCCGGTTCGTGCCTGAATTGAAATTTTCGTTTTCCACCAGCCATGATTTCTGCAGGGAAGGCAAACTTTTCATTTTCTATCTTTTTATGCATTATGAAATAAGCTAGCGCTTTCTTGTATGCCGGCTCGTCAAATTCTGAAAAAAGGTTTTTTGATTTTATATTGATTCTTAGATTGGTGCCAAGCATAATGATGACACTAAACAAACATGAAATCATGATTACGATTATCGGAATTGCGATTCCAGAAAAACTTGGCAAAATGACAAACAGTGTCAACAAACCAAAGAGATCTCCGGTAGCGTAGCCCATTCCGGCGAATTTCATAACCCATCCGGTAAACGCAATTCCCATGCCTGACATCATGCCAATTATGTTGAGGGGGCTGATTAATTCCTGAACGCTTGTCCCAAATCCAAAAATAAAGACCGAAGACACTGCTGCAAAAGCACTCAAGCCAAAGACCCAAACTCTGTCGTCAACATATCTGGTTTTTACATCATAATGTGTTGCAACAGACATCATTCCCACTGCAATCATTGCACGAATGATTTCGAACTCGTTCACTGCACTGTCACGCTTTTGTGAAGTTTGGCATAGCATTCCAGATTTCTGATAAAGTTTTCTCGCGCAACTGGATCGTGATCTTTAATGTCGTCTATTTTGGATTTTAGCTCAACAACCCATCTGTTTAGTGAAGTCAGCTCTGCATCATATCTTTCCAAAATCTTCATTTTTTCAGGGAATATTCTAATTGTATTTTTGTGATGTCTGTAAATGAGCCCGACTTCACGCAAATTACGGATCAATTTGACCGGAGAATGTGAGTATTTTACAATATCTGCAAAGTGCACCACCGCAAAATATCCTGTATTTCCGCTATTTTCTAGACTTTTTTGAATGACATATGCTTGTGATAGAAGACATAGTGACGATATTGATACGCCGATTTTTTTTGCAACATAATACCAATTTCCAATATCTGTCAGTTCTAAACGCGAGTTGGTGCTTCGAATTATGTTCTTAGATTGCAGCTCACATATTGTGACCCTTATGACGTTGAGGTTTTTACGCATCTGTAAAATCTTCTCAATTAGCTGTCTTTGATCAGATGGAGCGGAATAGAGTGCGTCACAAATCAAGTATGCCGTACTGTTTGTCTCCAAACAACAGTTTTTGAAGAAAAGCGAAGCGATCTCTTTTTTTGATTTTTCGGATAAATCCATCTCAAATGCGATTAGGACTAAAGACCAGCATTCTCAGGCTCTCTCTGTTTTCTATTTTTTCAGCAAGTTTTGCAAGTTTTGTAATCTGCGCTGATTTTGTTATCATTTTAGCTTGAATCTTAGATCCATTTTGAATGTCTAGAAATTCCACGTGCTCGGGAAGAACAAAACAAGTCTTTTTCCCAGAATCCCCCTGAATTACGATGACTCCGTTTTTTTCATCGACTGGCGCAACGGTGTTCCTTTTCATGTCCAGTCTGAATCTCTTTCTTACCGACTTTCTTTTTATCTCTTCAAGTTTTTCGTTGAAGCGATTTCTTTCCTCAATGGGCAATTTTATTACAATATTTTTTAATGATTCTAGTTCTCTTGCGATATCTTCTCCTACGTTTATGTCAAGTATGGTCTGGTGTGGAACGTCTCCAAGAATTTCTTTAATCCTTTCTTTTTCCTCCGTCGAATGTTTTGTTACAAATAGTGATCTGGTTTCTTTTTTTTCTACCGCTCTGCTTTCTTCTTCGACATCGTCTATCTCTTCAATAAAACTTACTGGATCTCTTTGAGGTTTATCGTATAGTGGTTCAAAGAGTCCCTCTAAGTATCTGTGGGTTGGAAATGAGAATTTTTTACTTGATAGCTGTTTGAGGGATATTTCCAACATGTCAACTGCTTTTACCTGCCTATCTTTTGACTGGATCTTACATATTGTTTCTAAGACATATGGCGGCATGATGACTTCGACTAATGTTTTAGACAGGTCTCCCTGAATGGACTGGAGTCTTTCATATGCGTCATTTGCCAAGTCTCTGCAGTTTTCTAACATCCTTACGTGTGATTCCGATAGCCAACACAGCTTTGAGATTTCGTTGACAGTTAGACCATCAAAGAATTTTACAAGCTCAATGATCTTGAGAGGATTCAACGGGCTTGTTTGGTTCAATCTGACATGAAGTATGACAATTTCCTCAAGTGAATTTACTTGATAAAAGTTAGCCTTGAATTCTCTTAGAGGTGCATTCTTTAGACCTAGTACTCGTGCCCCTCCATCGATCACATATTTTTTATTGTCAAAAATTGCTATGCTGAGCGCAGGAATTAACTCTGGGTTTGATCTTGCAGTTTTGGTAATTGAATCGATTTTTTTTGTAGTATGGATCGTTATCTGAACTGGGCATGGATGCAATTCCGATATCTGAACTATTCGCTGTTGTAACGCTGACTGGTTTAACATCAATTCACGCGCTCTCCTTTTTCATTATCTGCGCTCCACCGCTCTCACTGGCAAGAACACACCTCCTTATTTTTGCAAACTCTTTATTTTCACGAGATGCCATGTTGTACACAAATCTTGCGACGGTATGGTGGTTTTCTTTGGGCGTCTTGTTTTTCATCGCGCTTAATCCTCTGATCATATTTCTAACTTCATCGCGTTTTTGTTGAGGTGCCTTGCTGGCGTATACGTTCAGATAATAGTCTAAATGATTGTCTCCGTCGCATTTTATTCTTAGTTCTTCCTTAGCTGTGATTTTTACTAATGAAAAAACTTTAAACATTGTTGGCATCCTGCTAAGCGAAAATGCGAATCTTATTGATTTTTGAATTTCTATGTCGCTTTTTGGAATGGCATGCCTTCTACATGCCACAAACAACGCAAAAGATGCCTTTTCTGCAGTGGAAAAGTTTGTATTTTTATCTAGTTTTGAATACATGTTCCACGCATCAAGAGAAACATGACGTGGAAGTTTTAGCTTATTGCATGCGTTTGAGAAGCTTGACAAAGCTAGCTTTTGTTCGTGAATTCTTGATGTGGCCTCAATCTTTACCGGCTTGCAACCCGGCTGGATCTCTTGAAATAGATTAACTGCACTTTCAGTGCTGTCTTCTGTAACGTCATCCATTCCTAAAATAACCCCGCATGCTTTACAAACAATTTCATTTGATTCTGTGATGACTTGATCTTCATGTCTGTGCCCGCATGCAATTCGTGGAGTTTTTTGAAATGATGAGCAAGAATTTGACAGTGGACTGTAAAATGTAAAACTCATACGATGTCCTTGTTTTGCGAAACCGTATTTTGACAATCCTCATAATTGAAAAATTTAGTTAGTGGACAACTCTTTGTCATATCTTTGCATATTCGGTTTTAAAGTATATAATAATTGATAAATTTCTTAAGGTTGAGAAATACTTGATGATGATGAAACTACATTCGCATTCAATCTGAATTCATTTTTATTGTTTTAATTAAATTTGTTAGCATCTTTTTTCTGGCCTATTAATTTAATTTTCATTGAAATCAGAAATCATGATCTGAATTATTGCCGGCTGTCCCTGTCTTTTTCATATTGATTTTTTTAAAACTTATCTTGTCAAAATTGATAATTTTCAAACCATCGGTGATCTTTTGCAAATACCAAAACAGACTGATTCCTTTCTTCCAAACGAACCTAAAGTACATCATGACTGAGATTCCAAATCCAAACACTAGCATCAAAAACAGATAATCGTCGCGTAGAACTGCATTCGCCGTCACATCATCTGTGGCAATAAATGAAACACTATCTGTGTCGTATGGGATGCCCTCCCAATGATCAAAGACTTCTCTGACCAAAAACGAAAATTTGTCCTTTGGCGGAACTGACAGAATGACCGTCTGTCCATATGGGTAGAATCCCCCACCATGCGCGTTTTCAGCATCAATTTTGATCATTCTGTCGTATTTTGCGACTACTTCGGAGTCTTTGTTGAGATACATGTTGCTGATTTTGCCGTCTGGAAATTCTTGGTCAGCAAAGACTGCTGTATTCAGGTGATACCCATGATTGCCGATAACGACGTCTGGTGGAAACTGGAATTTTAGGAACTGTGACTTGAATTCTCCTTGATATGGTGTAACGATGCTTTTTGATACGTTGCCTATCTCAATGTGATTCTCGATATTTAGCTCCTTACCGTCGCTTCCAAACGCCCTGAATTCAACATTTACAATTTTTTCGGCAGATACCGAAAAAGAGTTTCTAGATGTCATGTATCCTTTCTTAAACGCGGTAAATGTGACGTTAAGATATCCTTCTTTGTCTGGCGTCACAGCGTATGTGAGATCGTCGATTTTTTTGTATGGAAACGGAGATTCAATCCGAATATCCATGTCTTTAACATCGCTTACAAGATGAAGTTCAAACTCCCTGTCAATCCTATTGGTGATGCCTACTGGAATGATTGAAAAATCAAGATTATTTGCAAAAGCCTCAATATCTAGACTTGATGCGCCAGTCTTTGAAACTGCAGCTAACTTTTCATTACCAATGTTGTCGATTTCTAAATAATTGCCATCTAGTGAGATGCCTGGAGTTGAGGAGATGTTTGTCGAGTTTACCTTTCTAAGTGGAATTCCAAATGAATCTGTTTCGTGAATTGCAAAAGGGATTCTTTCGGATATGTGTACTTTGATTGGTGCCTCGACCGATATTGATGTTGCAATTCCTACCGGAGTGATAATGCGTTCTACAGGTGCAAGTATTGCAGAAGAAAAAATGATTGTGGATGGTTCTGTAATGCTTCCAGAATAAATAGCCGAGTTCTGAGACGTGATAGTTGTTCTTTTACTGCTCGCGCCGGCTGATGCCAAAACTTCAACTGGTCCTGCAAACATTTTTTGAGCATCAATCAATGCACCTGAGTCATCTACAATCGAAACCATTGCCAATGCTTGAGTATTGCCTGGTAATGCGGGAATGGGCATTATTTTTAATTGGTAAAGATCACGATATGGTGGAACGATGTTGATTTTTGATTGATACCTTTCCAAACCTGGCCCTGATGATGAAACGATGTACTTTCCCTGGCTTTTTCCAGTGATCTCAAACACTGCTGCGTGGTTGTGCCCGATTCCCCTCTGCAACAAAACCTCGTTTGATTCTGATAGTCTCAACACATTTGGATATTGCAAGCCGCCGGAAGAAGTAATGGACACCGTTCTTCCATCTAATGGGACAGGCACCACTCTGTTTATTGTACTGGAAACTGTGACGCTTGTACCGTTTGTATCAACATCTGTGCTCGTATTCTTGGTGGAATTCATATTGTATAATGCAATGATGCCGTATCCCTTAGAATCCGTCACTGATGGATAGAACCAAACAAAAGCAATGTTTGGTGCCTGTTTTTCGATCTCCTTCAATTTGCCCCCTTTGGATTCAACTGGCTGAAAATTTTCATCAATTAGAACAGGTCCTACAACAACGCTGGTCTGGGCAGAGCCAAACTCATCGACGTTTGCAGTAATTACTGCACTGCCATCATTTCCTGAAATTACAGATCCGCTACCGACCCCATCCGTTAAAGAAATTTGTAAAACCGAATCCGAATACTGCTTTACGTCAGGACGTGCTGTGAATCGAATGGAGTCCAGATTATTTGATGATAGAAATGCATGGATCACATATGGCGGCTTGTATGGCCTTCCGTCCTTTTCGAGCCAGACAAAAAAATACGCCTTGGAGTCTTTCAGAATTATGTTTGGCGCAACTGCGACTTTAACGGTAACCGAATCTTGCGCTTTTACGATTTCCTGCTCGCCAATTCTTAGGCCATCTGCATTTGCAAATATTTTTCCAGTTCCTTTAATTTTTGCAGAAAACTTGGCCAAATGGCTCCCAGACTTGATCAGCAGGCTGTCGTCATCTACTTGAATCAAGGGGGAGGTGTTCAGGTTTATTTTGACGTCTTTGGAAACTGGTGCAGGTGAGCCCTTGCTGTCGACTGTCATGATATAGCCGAGCATGTTTTCGGTCTTTGTTGTGTTTGCAGGGAGAATGACTCTTAGGCCTTCGGGTACTCTGCTAGAAGAATACACTGTGATAGTTTTTTGAATGATTTGCCCGTCTACGGCTGCAAAAACTGTAGTCGAGCCCTCCTTTGCTGCTTTGATTGGAAATATTCCGTGATTTGAATTGGGTAAAATGGTTACACTTTCGGGAATTTTTATTATGGTGGGATCGCTAGTTGAAAGAACCAGCATTTGACCGTGTTTTGTATCCTCATCAAGAATAACCACTCCGTCATAGTTTTCACCGGTGACCATGCCTGTTGGTGCCCAAAGATTTGCGCCGGCACCCCTTTCTGCAAAAACATGCCCGAATCCTAACGCTACAAATCCAATCAAACCCAACCCAACTAAAAATTGTATAATCTGCAGTTTTTTCACAAACTGAAAAACTGGTTAAAATTTAAGGATGAAATTTAATCCCTGAAATTATCTGTTTTTGTATTTGAAAGCGAGAGAGTTTGGAATTTTCAAAATTAAATTCAGTTGTCTTTTTTCTCTAAGTGGCTTCGCTCATGCGCACTCAGCTTATCATAAGTTTGCATGTCTCCTTCCCAATGGAAGTCGCATTTTGGACAGTTCCATTTCATTTGGTGTCTGCCTGCTCAAATTCTTTTTTTTCGGATTCCTTGAACGCATTTACGTCAACAGACGTATTTTCCTGTTTACGCCTCAGTTTTGCAATTATTTTTCTTAACATGCATAGTTAGACTGTCACAGTCATATAAAGGCAGGAATGCCTGTCTTGAAGAGTTTTTTTGGTCGTATCGTACACTGACATGATGCCGCTTGTCTGACGTGACAACCTGCCGTCATACTGGCAGCGATAGATTGCGCATGTTCTCGTAATGAATTCTCAAAAAATCCATGATCTTTCTGTCCTCATCTTTGTCAATTGGAGCTCCATTTGCAATAATGCTGAGATATTTCAGATCAGACTCAATTCTGGAAAGACATTTTTTCACTGAATCGTAATTGCAAGTATGCATAAGCTCAATAATTCTACTTTCATCATTTATTATCTCTACTTGGAGCGTTTTGATGTCTTGGCGTACATCCCGTCTCATCCTATGAAAGCATTGTCTGATTTGCAAAATAACCTTGATCCACCATCTGTTGTATAATTGTTCAAAAACTACAACAAAAAATAAACAATCGTTTGAAACCGAATTATTTCTAAATTCAATCCAAACACAGAATAATTATAGTGCACAAAAATTTACAATCGTATGGGGGATGGAATAGGCGGTCCTGTGATTGCATGCCTTTCTGGGGATACTTTTGAAATGTCGGTTACGCATTACAGAAAGGACAACAAGGTGCAATATGGAAAAACTGAACGCATTACAATCGCCAAGGTGGATAATCCCGACGATCCTCAATATGAAGAAAGGTCGATTGATGACTTGAATCGTACACTGAAAGGTAAATTTGTAACGTGCAATGTACAGTACAGAGATCAAAGAACGGACAGATTGGTATGCAACGTGTTTGTTCAAAAGCCCCCAGAAGGATTCTAGTATTAAAAACAAGTCATGCCGTAATGAACTCTATGAATAACATTGTTTTTGCAACTAGTAGTTGATCTTTTTAATACGTACATTACTTCCATGCGATTCAAGAAAGTGACCTAGAAAATTCTTTAACTGCTCTTCTATTCTGTATCCGATTGCGCCCTCCATCATGCCTGATTTTTCTATAACGTCTAACATCTCTGCGCTGATTTGTATGTTAAAAAAAGTCCAACCTGCTGCGCTTGACGGTGGTCCTATCTCATATCCGTTTTTCACATTACATGTGTTTTCAAGATCAACCATGGCTTTCTTAATTAAATCAATTTCCTCTTCGTATTTTCTAGTACTTAGCTGAAATAACGGTCTCATCTCTAGTGTATATGCTGTCACCTACATTATAATCAAGGGATCATTCTGTCACAAAAACAAGACAAAACAATCTTAATGTTTTTGTATGTAATTATTTCAATAGTGCTGGGTAAAGCACTTGAATTTTGTAAATAGCGTCGTCGGGGATAAAACAATCATAATGTTTATCTTATCTGCATTATTAGGCAGTTTTTTTATACCTGAGCCAAGTCTTGCATCGGACCAGTCATACGGGATGTTTAACGACACTAATACAACAACGCCGAGCGATTCAGACAATGACGGAATCGCTGACACCTCAGACAGCTGCCCCCTGCAAGCAGAAACAATGAACGGATTTGAGGATGCTGACGGCTGCCCAGATACTGCCCCTCCTGCCGATTCAGACAATGACGGAATCGCTGACACCTCAGACAGCTGCCCCCTGCAAGCAGAAACAATGAACGGATTTGAGGATGCTGACGGCTGCCCCGACGTTCCACCAATCAAAGATTCAGACAATGACGGAATCGCTGACACTTCAGACAGCTGCCCGACCCAGTCTGAAACGATGAACGGGTTTGAAGACATGGACGGCTGCCCCGACGTTCCACCAATCAAAGATTCAGACAATGACGGAATCGTAGATTCAATTGACAGCTGCCCAACCCAGTCT
>SCVO01000125.1 GCA_004322465.1 Candidatus Nitrosotenuis sp. | reverse complement strand
AGTATCGAAGTTCACTAGAGTTTGGAAACCTACAAAATTTTACAAAGCATCGCAATCCCATATTCTGCACTAATATCAGTGATTTTCGGCATCATGGCTTTTTCATTTCCAATAGGCGCCTATCTTTTTTTCAATTCTCAGATAGGCGATGACATCAGTTATGGGTATCCATGGTCAGGTTTTGAGTTCATCAAGGGTTTTGGGGGGTCGGCAGGCTTGGAGATTGCAGACGTATTCATTGCGGCATGGGTATTTTTTTTAATATTATTTACAATATCAGTTCTCGGCCCAAAAAGAAACTTTCTGAAGGTCTTATCCAAAATTATGGCAGGCTCATGCGGAGCCCAGAACGGGAACTATTTAGTTCAAACAGTCAAGTGGTTTTCAATACTGATCGTCTTGTCCGAAATAACAGATATCGTGCAGCAAAAATTTGGAATAGAGACTACGGCGCCGCCTTTTGAAAACGACCTGCTGCAGTTCTTTGGGCTCACAATATCACCCATTTTAGAGGAAACCGCGTTTCGTCTAATCCTAATTGGAGTTCCCTTATTCTTGTGGTATTCGAGAAAAGGCTCAGCTGGATTCTTCAAATCATTGTGGAATCCAAGCAACTTGCCAATTGGAGATTCAAAAAAAGCAATAATACTGATCGTAGCAGTAGGAGTGTTTTTTGGGGCATCTCACATAATTTCAGACCAGTCATGGAGCAACGGAAAATTTGTCCAAGCTGCAATTAGCGGAATCATAATAGGATGGGTCTACTACAAGTATGGTTTTGTGGCATCGATCCTAATTCACTGGGCCACAAACTATCTGATTTACTCATACGGATACTTGGTATCAAGCATTAATGAAATTCCGGTTGCCACCGCATTCTCACATTCACTACTTGGGACAATTGAAATTTTATTTGTGATCACTGGATTGATGTCAATATTCATGCTGCTAATAGACTACAGGCAAAAGAAATTAGAGGTTTAGTGCTAATTTAAGACCCTTGTACCTATTTCGGATTGTCACTTCAGTTACTCCTGCCGCTTCCGCTACATCACGCTGTGTTTTGTTTTCACCGTTTGTCACACATGCAACATAGAGTGCAGCTGCTGCAAGACCCATAGGATCTTTCCCGGCAGAAATTTTATTTTCTTCGGCAGTTTTGAGAATTTTTGCTGCCTCTCGCTTTGTCTTTTCGGACAATTCCGCTTTGCTAGCTATTCTTGCAACACATTTGATCGGATCAACCACCGGCATCTTCAAGCCCAATTCTCGCAACAGCAGCCTATAACAACGCGCGATATCCTTTCTCTTGATGTTGCTTGCACTTCCGATGTCCTTTAGTGTTCGCGGAGTTTCAGTGTCTCGACATGCAGCATACAGGGCAGATGCGATGAGAGCGGAAATTGAACGTCCCCTTACTAGTCCTTTTTCAAGTGCCTTTCGATAAATGTACGCCGCTTTTTCTACAACGGCGTCGCCCACTGCAAGCTTATCCTTTAATCGGTCCAATTCTGAGAACGCCTGTCTAAAATTCCGGTCCACAGGTTCATGCACTTGGCTTCTGCTGTCCCAAGTTCTGAGTCTTTCAATTGTGCTTCGCATGGATGAAGACAGTGGTTTTCCAGTGGCATCCTTGTCAGCCTGACCAATTATGGTTGCAAGCCCCATGTCGTGCATTGCCAACGAAGTTGGTGTTCCAGTTCTTGTTCGGTTTTCCCCCTCTTCTTTTGAGAACGAACGCCATTCAGGCCCAGACTCTACATTTTCTTCATTTAGTACAAAACCGCATTTTCCGCAAAAATTTTCTCCAGTATTAGTATCTGTGACAACTGAGCCCTGGCCACATCTCGGGCAACGATCTTTTTTACTACTTTTTACCATTTTTTTACCAAACCCCTTATTTCTTGTATTTAACTTTTGCTAGAGATTCAGTAATAAACTTGTCGATGAATTAAGAACAAAAAACTTCGAATTAATTATTTTAGGACGGTTTCCAGCCTTTTGGCATTGAGCCTTTAGACGGATTAGATTTCGGTTCTTCCTTTGGTTGTTCATATCCCTTTGGCAATGACCCTTTGGAAGAAGCCTCATAGACACTTTCGTGTTGTTTGTAGCTTGTATCATCAGTTGCAAGTTCTGCTTCGCCTCTGTTTGTGTGATAACCGCCAGAAGCCTCGCTTGTTGTTGTGCCCCTCAGATATTTTGGATCAATTCCGGTTTGAATGTATTCAGATTCTTTCTTTGCCTTTTTGTTGCTCCATACAAAGAATCCGGCAGCACCTGCAGCTGCCATGCCGGCCATTCCATATACTATGAAGATTGGGAATGAGCCAGTAGATGTCTGAGCTGCACCGCTTGGAGGTGTTGCGCTAACGCCAAACACTTCGCGGTTTTCAAACATCGCAGGTGATGAGTATCCTGCAAGGAAGACGTTTGCATTGTCTGCGGCTTGTACGGATTTTACAGTGTAAGTCTTATCGGTGGTAAATGTACCTTCAAATTCTTTTTCATGTTGTTGTCCTTCTCTGAAGCTACTTTCGCCCATAGTAAATGAAGATACTACGACTCTTGCGCCAGAGAATCCGAATCTGCTTGTATCGGCAGAGATACCGGTCGGGTCAAACAAAAAGTGCCAGTTTCCAAGGGGTTGTTTTCCAATATCAGATGCGTCTATGAGGCCCATAGATAGGACTTTGGCTCCCTCGGAATCGGCCATTTTTGCGGCAATATCAGGAAATTCTTTTGTGAAAAACGAAATTGGCTGGTTAATGTCCACATCGCCATAACCTTGAGTTGTGATTGGGAATGCGCCGTCTACTTTGATTCCTCGCCACATGGCATCAAACAGTGCTGGAGACGCTGGAGAAGAACCAGCGGCTGGCATATACTCACGAATCAAGAATCCGTCGATCGTTGGAGTGAATATGAGTTTGTAATCCACAGAGGCGTTGTCCCCTCTTCCGGTCATTTCAGCATCATATTCGATGCTAAGCCCGGTAACTCGAACTGTGCTTTGCTTACTTTGTAATTGCTCGTTAATGTTATCAATTATTGCTTGGACTCCAGGCGTGCTGGCATCTGCAGTGAAATAGATGCTATTGCTTTTTCCCCTCAGAGCATCTGCTACTTCTCCCCCATCAGGATATTCTACAAAAATTGTTCTTTGAAATTTGAATGACGGTTTTGATGCGGAATCAAAAGTCTTTGCGTCCCAGTTTAGTTGAGCTGCCCAAGCTGGAGATACGGTTCCGATAACTAGAATACTCAAAAATGCTATTGCGAAAAATGTGCCGGCCTTCTTCACGAGGGGCGTTGTTACCAACGCGCTAATAAATCTAACTAAAAAAGGTTCAGTATTGAAAAGGTAATATTGATCAAAGGTTGTAACCAAAAAGGA
>SCVO01000124.1 GCA_004322465.1 Candidatus Nitrosotenuis sp. | reverse complement strand
TCTGACAAGCCAAAGAATATCCCTCAGTACTTAACCCGTAAACAACCACCCTTTCTGCTCCCAATTCATTGATGCTAGTATAAGGACTAAGAAAAACTTATTGCATCATAGATCACATTGGACGTATCTTGAAGATTTGGTTTGACATTCTAACACCAAAACAAGTCTTGTTTTTTGAGCCAATGATCAAACAATTGCAAAAAAGTAACGAGGTCTTTTGCACTGCAAGAAACTACAGAGAGGTGACAGAGCTCGCAAAGATCAGAAAAATGAAACTAGCGTTAATTGGCAAACATGGTGGTTCCCTTAAGGCAGACAAGCTGAATGCCAGCTTGAATCGAACCACACTTCTCACATCTAAGATTCAGCGATTCAAACCCGATTTGACAATCAGTTTCTGCTCCCCTGAAGCAGCACGGGTCTCGTTTGGCTTGGGGATAAGGCACATTGCCTTTTGCGATTCCCCGCATGCCGAAGCAGTGATGCGCCTATCCATACCGCTGATTCAGAAATTGCTGGTTCCCTGGATTATACCAAAAAATGAATTCACAAAGTACGGAATAAAGGCCAAGGACATTATACAATACAAGGCAATTGATGCATCAGTCATCATCAGATACAATGACTACAACATTAGCTCCATTCCCAAAAAGAAAAAAAATATCCTCATTAGATTGGAGGAGGAACATGCGGCATACATGCAGAAGAATAGAGAGAGCACCATGACAATTGTGCGCGAAATTGTTAAGAAATTTGATAATCACAATGTCATGATATTGCCAAGGTATCATGATCAAATTGCAAAGCTAAAACACGTTTTAGGAAACAAGGCAAAAATTTTGGACCAAGTCATAGACAGCAAAACCCTGTTGCAGGATACGGATATTTTTGTCGGCTCTGGAGGAACCATGACTGCGGAATCCGCCCTGCTGGGAATCCCGACAATTTCGTATAACGCAGTACCCAATTTGGTGGAAAAATACCTAGTAAGAAAAAAACTCGCCATACGAGAAACAAATTCAAAAAAAATCGTTTCAGTTATTGAAAAGATATTGCGTTCAGATAATACGCGTTTTAAGAACAATGCGAGATTGGCAATGGACGCAATGGACGATCCCGTAAAGAAGCTTGGTCAGATCATAAAGCTAAAAGATTGATGCAGTCATACATCTGCAAATAGAAAATATCAATAATAGGTCATTTTGAGAGTCATTAATAGAAGCCCGGTAGTGTAGCGGTCAAGCATAGGGGCCTTTGGAGCCCTTGACCCCAGTTCGAGTCTGGGCCGGGCTACTAATTTTACAGATCAAGTTTTGTAAGCAGTTTAATCGCAACAACGAACAGCGCAGCCGCAACACTCACCAGTACAATCATCTCAACCATAACAAATTCGGTAAAGGTACCAAAGATCCCAGCCCTGATTATATCGACAAGATATGTGAGGGGATTAAGATAAAATGCCGTTGCCAGGGGCTGTGGTGCGCCGGAGGCTGGATAAAACGCAGTACTTACAAATGCAAAAAACAGAAAAACCGTGTTGATGATCACGTTGAATCCCTCGCTGGATTTGAGACGAGTTGAGATTATGGATGCAATTGAACCAAACAAAATGGAGCCAGTTATAGATGCAAAGATCAAAAACGGTATGGTGAGTGCATTGAACTGTACCGACGTGAAAAAAAGAGGAAACCCAATCGCCGTAATTAGGGCTGCGCTAATTATGCCAACTATGCCAATCGTGTAAACATTACTTAGAATGTAGTTAGCTCTAGTGAAAGGTCCGACCAGAATTTGCTCAAACATTCCATGTCTCCTATCATTCCAAATTATTATGCCAGAAACAAGAGTGCTGTTCATGATGTTAAATCCAATCATTCCAGACGCAATGAATGCCGGATAGTCAAGTGTGATATTACCAAACGGTACTGACTTTATCAGTGCCGTATATGCAAAGCCTGCAACAAATATGTAAATTACTGGAAAGACAACCTGCCAAACAAGAAAGCCCGGATTTATGGAAATCGTCAGATTCCTAATTATGAGTCTAATTGTTGGGTGCATTTGAGTCCTTTACCATCTTTAGAAATATGTCTTCCAGAGTTGTAGGAATGGCTGAGAGGTCTTCCACAGAAATGTTATTCTCAATTAGAATTTGAAGGATTTGTGACAAGACAACTTCGGATTTGCCAGACTGGATGGTAATGTTTGTGCCTGTGTTAAAATCAATTATGCA
>SCVO01000123.1 GCA_004322465.1 Candidatus Nitrosotenuis sp. | reverse complement strand
CAAATCTTCTAAAAAATTGAAATCAGCCATAATTGTGAACCTGGCTCAGCTAAACTGGTGCACTACGTCCATCAGGCTTTGCTTAAAGTCCTCAGTGGTTAGTCCCCATTTGCCGTACTCGTCCTTGTATGCATCCCAAGATTCTTCTGCCTCGCGTGCAATGTCTAGAATCTTTGGACCGATTGCCTTGGTGTTGACAAATATTGTGACGTTTGCCTGCTCCTTATCCAGGATTGGAATCTTGACAAATATCATTCTCGAATCCTCAATGTTGAACCTTTCTTTTATTACGCGTTTGAGAACTTCTCTTTCCTTGATGTCAAAGTCGCCTTTTACCTTAACTAGTGCGCAGCACGAGTCTTTCGGTCCACCGTGGTTTCTAACATCAGCATCGTCAATGTCAAACAGTAACGCGTCCTGTTTCTTGTTAATGTTTTCAATGATCGAGTCCATCGTGTTGTGTTTGTTGCCAGTCAATTGGTCTAGGCTCCATTGATCTTCATCAGGCAATACAGGTATTGACCATGGGATTGCAAACTTGGGTCGTTTTGTCGCAAGCCATGTCCTATAGTTCGACATGTCCCATTCTGTCTCTCTTGCAAATGACGATACGAACATGGATATTGCGTTTGCCGCAATCAGATTCATTCCCTTATAGTCTTTCCATCCAACTTCGTGTTCTTTTGGCAGATCATCAATAATAGAGGGGATTTTTTCGACACGTTTTTCGAACTTGTGTGCAATCTCCCTTAGGCGTTTATTTGAAAATAGGATGGAGCAGTCGCTGAACTTGATTTGGTATTCAAGGTTCATCACTATGTTAATTGCTGCAGCCTCCAAAATCACAGGATCCCATCCAAACTCAGGAAGCAGTCCCAGTGTTGCAATGGTAGCATGTTCCTTTGTGTTGCTTCGAATGAATTCTATAAACGAGCACGCAAATGAGCTTCCAGTTCCGCCTCCCATCGCAAAAGGTACCGTGTACCCCCTAACAGGCTCAGGAGACAGTGCAGACAGTTGTTTTGTAAAATCCCACTTTTGGGTTATTTCATTTTTGAATCTGGATCGTCCTTCTGCCCAGTTTCTTGCAGCGCCGCCGGCTCCATGGATTACATGTTTGTCGCGCAGAGCAAAAAGGTCAGGATATGATTGTAGAATAAGATTGGCCGCCCTTGGATCAAGGTCGACTAGCAATGCTCTTGGGATTAATGGTGTCTCTCCGCCAGTATATGACCCCGGAAAACGTAAAATTGTGCTACCGTATCGTTTTAGAATTCTTGATTCATCTTTACTGTCTTTTAGAATGGGTTTTAGCGGGTCTGCACCTACGTCGAGTAACAACCTACGATAGGATTCTGCTCCAAGGCCTATGCCACAATGACCAAAACATGTCATCAATACTGGTGCCGGTGGAAGCGGTGCGGTACCTTGTGCCATAGTTACACCACGATTTGTTCAGACTTTAACCAAGCAGTGTAACAAAGTAAAGTTCCTACTTGATCGTTGTAGACAGTTGTCCAAATCATGAATATGCTATAGGCTGTTTTGCATTTAAGATTTAGGAAGAATTCATACTAATAGAAGAGACTCAGAAATAGTCAGCAATTGACTTTTGTTTCAGCATTTTCATCAATGTGCCTTTTGAGAGCCATTCGTTTTTGCTAATGCTCATATTCCTGCAAGACATGGTCAGTCCAGATTCTAGGGTTTCTGCCAAAATCGGAGTTTTGGACAGTGCTGCTCTAATTGCCTCCCTTACCTGCCACACCCCAACAGGTACTGCATATTCTGGCCTTATTTCTCGCAGAATCAGAACGCCTGCTTGTCTTTGTTTTCTTTTTAGATATTCGGCAATGCCAAGTTTTGCCGCAAAATATGCTCCGGCAATACTTGGATAATGATCAATTCCACTTGCATCTTCAGAGTCTGCACCAAAACCAATCTCTCCTTTTTCGGCGTACCATGCCTCTTCCATTTCAAAAATCCAACGATGTGGGAATAAGAGAACTGAAAAAATATTCCCCAAGTGCTCGTGTGTAAAAACTTGACAGATATCAATCATGGGACAGTCTAAAATTTCCGCAACCAGGTTTTTTGATATGATATCGTCTGTTGCAGTAATGCTCCAACGCGTTGGCACCAGCTTTCGATCTTTTCCAAACATTCCAATGCTGAAACATTTTTGGATTTTTGAAATTTCGATTCCGCTATTATACAAAGATACTACGGCATCTTCTGCCCTTAGATCCCTGTCATAGTATGTTTTTTCAATAGTTTGGTTTGTAGACATGCCGGAAAACTTGGCAGTCTTTATTTCGCCAATTGGGCCAAAGGGTGCAGATTCTCCATCAATTGCAGTGACTGGTGCAGTGTGTTTGTGGAACACAATGTCAGAGTCAGGAGTATTGGACGACATTGCAAGTTCTTGGAGACTTTCAATGTAACGCCCTTTTGGTTGTTCAACTGAGACATTCTGTATTCCGCGCACTAGTTTTAGTCTAAAATTCACAATATCTTCCAGCGTTTTCCCCAGCCATTTTTCAGGCAGATCCAAAAGGCTCGTATCACCATGGATCGGAGGAACCATCGGTCCCACTCCGACCTTAGGGTAACCGTATGAGCCTACAAAGACAGATGGAGGACTAGAGCCACTAACAGAGTCAGACGAGAACAGGTTGCCGTACCGCGACAGATATTCCTTCCAATTTTGCTCAATTGATTTTCTTATGTCGCTGGCGTTTGGACTCAACAACGAACAGATGCATGCTCAGGTATTTAGTTTGAATGATTGACTTGGCACTATAGACGGTTTGCACAAAAGTGCGTTTTGTTTTTTAAAACTGTGGAATTATCGCTTGTGGTGTCTTTTTGAAAGCCATGCAACTACGATTTGTCGTGCCAACTTTTCCGGATCCTCTTCTCTATACTGAGACTCTTTTTCTAGCTTCTTTGCGGCAGATGACGACAGCTTCAAAGGAACAGTTCGTCGAACTGCCATAATTCGCGCTTTTTTCAGTAATTTATTATGGCTCGCAGACGGGTGTTTTGCAAGTAATCTAAGATAACTTTTCTGTGTGCGTGCATCCAAGTCTGAAATTCTTTCCGCAATACGAACCGCTTTGCCAACATTTGAAATGAGTTGATTAAGATTTATCGCGACACTGCTAGAAACAGTTCCCGGAACTAAATCCTTTATTTGTTCAGGAAGCGCTGCAAAGCCAACATATTTTTTAAAGGTTTTACGCGACATTCCAAGCGAGTTAGCTCCGCCAGTAACACCCATTTTTTCTGCAAGAAAACGACAGGAGTGAGCCATGTCTTTTGGTGCCATGTTTTTACGATGGAAGTTTTCAACTACAGATGCAGCTTTTGCATTTTCTAGATCATAACCTTTTGTTAATACCAAGACTGGGATTTTTTTTGCCTTTAGAAGCTTTAACGCGGCAAGTCGCCTTTGGCCAGACATCAGAAGAAAACGTCCCTTTCCGTCTTTTTGGACCATTGGTGGATTTTGAAGCCCTTCGTTTCGTATAGATTTTGCAAGATCGCGTATTCCGTCCCTGTCAAGAGATCGAGCCTGAGCCTCGTTCCACACTTGGACTTTCTTAATAGGAATGACTTTTACTCGATATTGGAGTTTTTGCTTGTATCTCTGTGACATCAATCGCTCTAGTAATGAAAAAGGTGCTAGTAAACAGCGAGGTTAAATTCAATTTGCTTTTGTGTGATCAAATGTTCTCCGAAAATGGTCAAATTTGGGCAAATCGTGCGTCACGAGCAAAATCAACTAATTTGTAAAAACCCAACAATGGATCAAAAATGAGTTAAAATTCTACTATTTTGGAATAACGCCGATGCCTTCAAAAAGAATCGTTTCGTTTCTGCCAAGCGCGACAGAATTGGTCTATGAGTTGGGGGCGGAGGAAAATCTAGTTGGTGTGACTCATGAGTGTCTTTATCCACAGCAAGCGAAAACAAAACTGCGAATAATCAATTCCGTTTTCGACCCAGAGAGGATGACGTCAAAGCAAATCGATGACAAGGTAACAGAGTTGGCAAGAGATGGGAAAGATATTTTCACAGTAGATGAAGAGAATCTCAAAAGGGCAGATCCGGATTTGATAATTGCGCAAGGAACGTGCGCGGTTTGCTCGGCATACACGAATGAGGTAAACAAGGCACTTGAAATTCTACAGCAGCGACCGCAGGTGGTAGTCCTTGATCCTCACACCGTTGATGATATTCTAGATAGTGTTTTGGTGATTGCACAAAAAATTGGAAAAGAATTAGAAGGGAAAAAACTAGTTGAGTCCCTCAGAGAGAGAATCAATTTTGTAAAATCAAAACGCTCCAACGCCCCAAAGGTTTTGTGCATTGAATGGATAGACCCATTCTTTACATCTGGCCATTGGATTCCCCAAATGATAGAGATTGCCGGCGGCACCAACGCAGTAAGCGCAACTGGAGAACATTCAAGACGCATGACAATAGATGAGGTAGAAAAAGCAGATCCAGACATCATAGTCATGATGCCATGTGGGTTTGATACAGAAAGAACCGTGTCAGAGTGCACCGCAGTTTTAAAAAGCAACCACAGATGGGCAAATTTGCGGGCGGCAAAAAACAGCCAGGTGTTTGCAGTTGACGCAAACTCGTATTTTTCAAAGCCGAGCATCAGAACCATAACAGGAGTTGAAATTTTGGCAAAGATAATCCACCCGCATGAATTCGCAGAACTGAAAATCCCGGAGAACTCGTTTAAACAGATATAATTCTAGTCACGGTCTTCAGCATCATCATCAGTTTCAAGCGTTCTCTTGCCGGGCCGAGCTGGAACGAACATTATTGTCATGGAATTGGCAAGTGGTGGACCCTTCATAGATTTTCAGGTTTGAAAAAATTCACTTTTCTTATGATTTCCAGCTAACAAATAAGAGGAATTTAGAAAATGCCGTTTTGGAAAAAACCTACATGTGGATATTAACTTGAAGTTTGTCCAAACTCAACACACATTCTCTGATATTCAAGATTAACGATTAGATGTCAATGAATGCCTGAATCATGTTTACCCGTCCTATCTCGTGGCTTCCTGTCTTCGGATGATTCAGGCAATCTTTCTATTAACTAATTTTGCAATGAACCGAGAGGGATCTTGTAGTGGTATAGTACACGTAGAGCAAAATCCCAGTAGATAGTACTCTTAGTGGAATTTCATATGTAGTAAGTAATGAGGTTGCGACACCTCCAATTGTACCAAACGTCGAAACTATTGCAAATCCAACAGGACCGCAACTGCAGGCGCCGGCAGACGCCCCTACGATTGAACCTATGAAACTGCCGCCTATTCTTTTTGGCTTGTTTTGTAGGGTTTTGATTCGATACACGTTCATCGGGATTACAAGGCCGGACAGACAGGATACCGTCAAAATCAGCACAAAGCCAATTATTCTATCGTACGGGACATAGAACACAAGGGACGGTGAGAAGAACACGTATTCTGAGAGGGAAGATAGGAACACTGACAGTCCCACGGATATCGCAACAGCTAACAACGAGTACGAATAGTTTGAAAAAACCAGCCTTATTGCAGGTATCAATTTATTGCAGAGATCTTAATTGAGTTAAAAATATTGTCACGGTCACTTGCGCCTAAGCATTTTGGCAATCTTCTGAACCACCAGGTCTAATGGGCACGTCTCACAGGAAACGGAGTTTGAGTCCTTCTTTGTTTCGTCCACAGTATTGAATGTCATTAGTCAGATATAAGAAATTCTTCTTTGCACATGCGCACAAGCACATCCACGTCTGCTCAGCGATAAAGATGAAAATGTACCTCAGATTCACTCACAGATAGTGCAGTTTCATGTGAGTTTGTAACAACCCTTCGTATTGCGTTACATATCCACAATGAGTGCATGCAAACATGGATTCTGGCTGCTTTTCTTTTACAAAGGTTCTGTTGGACAGAGACTTTATCAGAATGATTTCGTCTTTTGGCAGCACTGCAAAGTTTGCAGTTTCCCCAAGAGACGCAAAAAACTCCCTTACGCCCTTAACGATTTTCTCAGTATCCAGATATTCATCATCTATGGGTGACAACACAAATTCATGCAGTTTCATTGTCGGTATCGCCCCAATCCAATCTGCTACAAAGACCGCTAGTTCGTGTTTGTAGGATTCTATTTCCCTGCAGTCGATCGTGATCACAGAAATTTTCGATCTGTCGCTACTTTTAATTGTGTTTGTGATCAAATTCCATGACTTAAGCATTACTGAGAAATTCTGTCAAATCGCTAAATACAAAATTTGATACAATTTATTCAATGGCTGGAAAACTCGTTTTCTGCGGAATGATTCTATGTATTTTTGCAATATTAAACATCACACAGGCATTTGCAATCAACGATGATGAGATCAGGGCAACAGAAAAAATAAAAAACAATCCGGCAATGATGCAAATTCTTAAAAAAATAGAACAGTCAAAAAAAATTCTTGCAGAGATGCAGGAAGGAAAAAAGGCGCAAGCGCAGCAAAATAAAGCACTGCAAGAGGCAAGAACCATAGCCAATGCAAGACTGAATGCCGAACTAGTGAGCATGAGTAAAGACAATGAACAATTTACGCCGCAAAGCGCTTTCGCAAAATTTGTGTCAAAAAAACCAGCCAACATACAGGATATCTATGTGTCAATGTTCAACTACCAACAAGACAAGATAAAATCTGCAAAAAACATCAGAGAGCAAATCATGGCGTCAAGCGGCAGCACAAAAGACGCCTGGGACGCATATTACAAGAATTCTGCAACCAGTAGGGTCCAAATGATATCGCTCACCAAGGACTTTAACGTAAAGTACGCCAATGCGGATGCAAAACTGCAGCAAGTCTTTGATTCAAAAGGCAAGATCCCACGAACAGACTAGCAGGTTGTTTTCTAGTTTTACAGTATTCGACCAGAAAGCTTGTGATACAAGTACATCCTAAAGAGGACGACTGAGCCAAACAGAATGAGCGACGATATCAAAAACGTTGCAGGGTAATTGAATGTCCTTGTCACAAACCCAGCGGTGAGCGCACCCCCAAATACGCCCATTCCAACCATAGAGCTGTTAACGCCAAGATATGTTCCCTCAAATCCCTTTGGAATCGCCTTAAACAGCAACACGGAATTTGATGTGCTGTAAATTGAAAACCCAACAACCATCAAACACATCGAGGCAATTGCAGCTGCCAGCAGTCCCGAGCCAATGAACAAGGTAGCCAAAGATCCAGCAATTACAACCCCTGCAATTCTTGGCACATACGCCACCATGGTAGATCGTTCCTCACCAACACGCGTGATTATTTTTGGGGCCAAAAAGAAAAATCCTGCCATCGTTCCGGTCTGCAGTAGATACAGCAAGAAAACCGTCGAGTCGGAAAGTCCAAAGCTTTTCAAAAACGGCGTCAGCGCAGTAAAGTAGATGTTACTTCCAAAGTAGAACAAAAAGTTAGTCAAAAATAAAAACCCAATCTCGTGCGATACGTTTCCCTTGAGGAGGGATATGATGTGTTTAAAGTCATACAGCTCTGGAACTTTTGGAAAGTAGAGATGGTTGTGCATGCGAAGATGGCTAAAGATGTGCTGCACCCCATGCATTGACTGCACAAGGGTATTTCGTTCAATGTGAAAGTGAGTTTTTGATATTTGTAGGCTGATTGCAATAGACACTGCAGTAGCTAATGCACAGATCATAAAATACTGCCGCGTATCAAAGTAAAAGCTCCAAACAGCACCAATCACCATAGCCCCAAGACTTCCAAACGTAGACAGCATCGAGGTTCTCGCAAAAAGCTTGCTCCACTGATTGTTTGGGCTTGTTTCCATCACAAGCATTTGTGTTACTTGTCCTCGCGCAGTAAGGAAAAAACCAGTTAGCGGTGAGATTATGTAAAGAGGCTCGATTTTTGTCGTATTATACAGCCACAGACAACTAAGAAGAATTACTGAAAAAGACACCAGCAAGATCGCTTTTTTTGCATGGTACTGGTCTAAGATTTTCCCCCAAAATATAGAGCCAAGAGCTGCTGCCCCATAATGAATCGCAATCATGACTGAAACTTCGCCTATCCCGCCTCCAAGTCGTATGACAAAAAGAGGGATTACGGTGTGTAGTCCTTCGGCTGCAATGTTGCTTGGGATTATGAACCCCAGCCATTTCTTGTTTATCGACTCCATTAACAGAATACGACCATATACCACACTAATCTACAATTAATTAAAAAATTGTGTACAGATTTGTCGAATTGTTTATGAGTTATTGAGCTCCCATTTCCATGCTCTCACTTAGGTCAACCGTGTGAGATTGTGGTGCGGGCTGATCTGTGCTCGTACTGTTTGTACTAGATGAGTCATCTTTCACATCCATGTTTTCTTCCATGTCTGCTTGAGTTCCTTGTGCAGGTGTTTGTTCAGGCTCTTGTGGATATTTTGCCATGTGATCTTCCATCATCTTTGCCAATTCATCTTGTGAGGGATCATGGTTTGCTATCCAACCCCAAGCTGAAAGCGTTTGGAAGCTTGATTCTTTTACACATGCAGGATTCCAGTTGCTTGCCTTGAATACAAGATGATATCCAGTGTGACATTGGATTTGGTGTGGGTCTACTCCCATCGACATTTGTTTTAGTGGAGAATCGATATGAGGCTCCATTGTCGTTTCCATGCTAGTTGAATCGGCAGTTGGTTCCTCGCTCATTGTTTGGTCAGATGAGCCTTCGTCAACTGTTTGCTCGCCAGTTTGAGAGTCCTGGCTTGTAGCATCGCTAGTCGAATTATCAGCAGAAGTGACATCGCCAGTCATTTCTTCGGCAAATACAGGTTCCGACAGTACTGCGATCATTGATGCAGTTAGAGCTAGCATGAAAAACAGTGCAGATTTGTGCATTGTTTAACATGCTTTGACTTGGCATTTAACTTTTTTCAAACGTATCGAATATGACCAGTTCATGTTGTACAGATATGATGAAAAGCAATTCTGAGACATTTGGTATTGAAAGCGGTCACGCAAAAGAGGTAATAGAGTGGATCAACGAGGAGGCAAGGAAAAATGATCTAAATTTGGAGGCCAGAACGTACAACTATGAAGTTGCAACCCAGAACTTTGGATCATTTGAACTGTTTTCCTGGGTTGGAGACATACAGGCTGCAAGAAAGCTCATAGTTAAGGCAAGTAAGCGCTTTAAAATCAAAGTAATAGAAGGAGGATACAAAACAAGAGAACGCATACTTAAGATGAGCAAGCAGGATTATGCGATGGTTAGACGGGGGGACAAAGTAATTGGTCACATCGCATTCACAGCGCCAATACTTGGCGGACAGTGGCAGGTAACAAAAGAAGAGTTACGTTAGAATCACAACACAAATAATCAATAGCCAAAAAAAACAATCATGCGAATAGGATTGATTGGGACAGGGCTGCTTGGCAATGCAGTCGGCATTCACATTTTAAAATCAGGATATGATCTCACGGCGTTTAACAGGACAAAAATAAAGACTAAACAGCTACAGGAAAACGGTGCGAGAATAGTCGATACTCCAAAAGAGGTGGCGGAAAATTCAGACATTGTTTTCACGGTGGTAAAAAATGCAGATGTTGTAAGGAGGATATCGTTTGGCGACAGCTGCATATCGTGTGGAAAACATGATGGGCTTGTGGTTGCAGACATGAGCACCATAAACCCAATCGCATCAAAGGAAATAGCAAACGAATTTGCAAAAAAAGGAATAGTAATGTTAGACACCCCAGTCATGGGCGGACCAAATGTGGCGATAAACGGTGAACTCGTAATGATGGTTGGCGGAAACAAGGAATCGTTTGAAAAATACAGGGAAATTTTCAATGTGATTGCAAATAAAGTGTTTTATCTTGGAGAAAGTGGAACTGCGCATGCGGTAAAGCTTGCAATGAATCTTCAGATTGCCATGCTCTCACTTGCACTATCGGAAGGAATTACACTTGCCAGAGGAGCTTCAATTGATCCACAGGTGTTTCTGCAGATTCTCAATTCTACTTATTTTAAAACTGGGATGAGTGAGACCAAAGCATACAAGATGATTAAAGACTCCTACGAGCCCACGTTTACCCTGAGCAATCTCAAAAAGGACCTAGATACGATAAACGAGGCCGCTCAGGCTTTTGGATTGGAGCTGCCCATGGCAAAGAAGGCGAATCAAGTATACCAAGATGCGGTCGAAAAGGGATTCGGTGATCTTGATTATACAGGAATCTTAGCATACATCAAAGAGATTGCAGACTCAAATCGAGCCTAGGCTGTCAGTGTCTCTTTTCTTCCTCAGGTAAGCGCGGTAAGCAAAGCCCACAGCTACAAACAAACCAGCTGCCACTACAGACCAACTAATCAGAGGCACGATCTGTATTTCCGCCATATACTGCATGAATTGCGGAGTATAAAATAAATACATTTGATATTTGACCATATACATGGCTGAGATCATTTGTGAAGACTGCGGAAAGAGAATGTTTCATGAAAACGAGTCGACTCTAAAAATCGAAGAATCCATTCACAAGAAGTTCTGCAGGAAAAAACCAGGCGACTCATATAGCTACATGCACCGGGATCCAGATCACATGGCAACCTTTGATGCAGAGAGAAAAAATGACGGAAACGGAAAACCAATTCTCAAGTAATGAGTGCTACGGAAATTTTCAACCACGGAATAACAGAATTAAATCTAGGCAATTCAAAAAAAGCACTGGTCCTCTTTAACAGAGTATTAGAACTAATTCCCAACCATGTTGACGCGATGATCAAAAAAGCAAACATTTTTGGCAAGTTCGGAAAATATGTTGAAGCGATTTCAATTTATGACAAGGTAATCGAAATAGAGCCGCAGAATGTTTTGGCACTAATAAACAAGGGACTCGCCTTGCATTATTTGGCGCAGTATAAGGAAGCAATCGTATGTTTTGATGAAGTCTTAAAAATAAAATCCAATAACACGACCGCACTGTACAACAAATCCTCAAGCTTAGCAAGACAAGGCAACATAAAGGACAGCCTTGAGGTTTTAGAACAAACCATAAAGATTCATTATTCTTTCAAGTACAAAGCAAAATTTGACGTTGATTTTGAGCATATCAAAACAAACAATGATTTCAAGAAACTAGTCTTATGAAGGATTAGTATGAAAAATCACGGTAACAAAAACTACAGATTATAATATTCAAAAAAAATCATCAAATACGATGACAAAAGAGTTTAGTTTTGATATTGTCATAGTTGGCGCAGGCCCAGCAGGTTCATCTGCAGCGTATTCGGCTGCAAAAAATGGCGCAAAGGTGGCAATATTGGAAAAAGAAAATGCAGTCGCTCAGACAGTGAGAACAAGTGGAGTCACTTGGATTGATGCGATAAAAGAGTTCAACATCCCAAATGATTGCTACAATCCAATCAAAAACTATGCGTTCTGTTCGCCAAACAATACGGTCAAAATAAGCAACAAGGAGCCAATGGCAGCAGTGCTGGATGTGAGAAAAACATACAGATGGTTGGCAGATGAGGCGCAGAAGCAAGGAGTTCAATTATTTCTAGATACCACGGTTACTGACACCATCAAAGACTCAGATGGAAAAATACTTGGAGTGAAGGCAATCACGGGAAAGGAAGAAGTCAGATTTAATTCAAAAATAGTAATCGATGCAAGCGGGTTTCAATCAGTTGTAGCAAAGTCACTTGGCCTTGTTTCCCAGTGGAAACGATTTGGTGCAGGTGCGGAATACGAGGTCACTGCAGAAAATGTGGATTCGGAAACATGGTGGCTAATGGTAGGACAGAAATATTCCCCTGCAGGATATGCATGGATATTTCCTCTTGGAAAGAACATAGTGAGGATCGGAGTTGGAGTCGGCAAGCCAGAGTCCAATGTCGACCCAACAGAAAGACTAAAAGAAATAATGGAAAAAAGACTAGGGCCAATAGAACCGCTTGGAAAGATCACTCCAATAGAATTTCATTATGGACTAATTCCAAATGACGGCTTGTCAAGAAAGACGGTTTACGACAGACTTATTTTAGTCGGGGATTCCGCAGGGCAGGCAAACCCGCTTGTTCTCGAAGGGATAAGATATGCAATACGTTTTGGAAGGATTGCGGGGGAAATTGCCGCACAGGCAGTAGCAAGAAACGACACATCGGAAAAAGCACTTGCTCCATACGAAGAAATATGGAAAAAGGCAATCTTTGCAAAAATAAACTCGGCATCAAAAGTACAAAGCAGATGGATCGGCCTTTCAGATGACGAGTGGGATAAAGAACTCGACATCATAAAGGAGCTGAGTGTTGAAGAATTTCTCGATTTCATAAAAGCGGAGTTCGGCCTTGCAAGCATAATCAAGCTTGCAACTCACCATCCAAAGATTGCAGTACGTCAGCTGTTCAATATGGTAAAAAGCGCTACAAGGAAAAGCTAGTTCACGTGGAAAAAGTCAGACACTGTCAAATCATGATACGTTAGCTGTGCCACATACGTCCCAGTCGGGTATGGCTTACTTATGACTTGGTTAAAGTATCCAGACGCATTATCCTTTAGCGGGATTTCGTCAACGCGATTTCCTTTTTGATCATAAATGTCCACGTAAATGTCCTCGCTAAACGCAACGGTTTTTTGTATTGCCCCAGATAGGTACAGTTTTCCATCTTGAACAGATGCCTCAATCACTGCATTTCTTTCCCGTATCGGAAGATATCTCTCAATTAAATTGTGTAATTCAGAAAGCTTTGCCGATGCGGATGAAAAGTCCTTGTTGTGTAATGCAGTCTTGATTTCAGATATCACGGGATCAAATTTGTCGGCATTTGCCCCATATCCAGAGGATCCAAAGGTGCTGATGAAAGATTGAAGTTCCTCAAATTCCCTTGCCATGTCCACATTTTGCAAGTCATTAGAGTCGGGTGCGCTGGACGGTTTTTCCGGCACGTCAACAATTTGTGATGCTTGCGCATCTAGCCACTGCAATGTCACAACATACAATCCAGGCTCAATTGGCGCGTACCACTGGGTGAACAGATCGCCTTGCTTCGTATTGCTGAATTTCAGAGTGCTGTGCACATTTGCATCCATGTCATAGACTGTCAGATAGAGGGTGTCCCTTGTCCCCATTGATTGTTTATCCAACGCTCCGCTCATAACCCAGATTTCTTTTTCAGGGTCATACGAAATATCAAAAATTATTTTCTTGTTGTTAAGAGCTAGGTTTTCGCTAAGAAAATTTCTAAGCTCCTTGATTTTGGCATCAGCGTCGACAAAATCGCCATAATCCACAAGATCGTACACGTTGTGTTTTAGTTCCTCAAATTCGGCAGAATGTTTCTCAAAGTCAGCGTTATAGAATCTGGTTGCAAAACCGGACAGCTGTTCGAGTTGCTTTCGGTATTCGATTCGTTTTATCTCATCTACAGAATATCCGACATCCGAGCCAAACGGATCATCAGTGTATTTTTTTGATACCTGCTGCCATTCGGCGGATAATGTTCTAACAAGATTATCTGCCCCATCCAAATCATTTTTGATTACAAGGTTGCGCACCGTGCTTAGTCGTTCCTTTAGCGAGGCTGTAAAATCAGTGTATCCCGGAAGGAATCTGTTGTGCGCAGTTCCCAGTTCGACTAGATTTTCAATGGATTTTGCTCTTTGCAAAATATCCGCGGCGCGTATTTTGTATGCATCCTTTGTGTAAGAATCAAGTTTTGCCTTTACTTGTGACTCATTTGTGCTTGCCCAAGAAAGCAAAACTTCGATTTTATCAATTCTATTTGTGGTCGGGTTTCCTTTTTCAAGATCAATTGCTGTGCTTATTGCTTTGAGTGCAGTGTTTATCGTAACCAAGCTTTCATAGTCTGCCTGCAGTTCCGCTTTTGCCTTTAGTTTTTCATAGTCAAATTTCATTACAGACAAAGGATTGCGCTTTTCCCGTAGCTCGTTTATCGTGTTATCAAATTCTGAAACAATGTTGAGGATTTCACTCAGAGAGTTGGCGTTCTTGACGTGATCAAGCAGGGATTCAAACGATTGAATCAGCTGTTGGTCGGCATCATTATTCTTGGAAAACTCAATCGTACTAGAAATTCTTGATGATATCTCTATCACGTTTTTCATATCAAGTATCTCTTGTTTTACCGATATGATATCGTCGGGAGACGTGGCGCTTCCAAGACGAGACAGTAGATCGTTTAGTCTTGGCTCAATTAGGGTTGCAAGTTCAGATTGCTGGTCGCTTGACGAGATGAATCTGTCCACTTTGTCCAAATTGCGCAAAAGCAGCGTTGCGTCATACAGTTTGTCTACCTTGTCTTTTTGTTCAAGGAACTTTTCCAGGCTTTCTTTTGCCAAGAGCGATTCGCGCAGTGTATCCCAATTGGTTCTTATCAGAAGAGTTAGATTGTCGTTGCTCTTGAGTGTTGCATCTAGTGTACGCGCCTTTGTCAGCATGCCTACAAGATTGTTCAGTTCTTCAGAATAGATTGGGCCAGTCCCCCTTGCAAAAATAAATCCAAGTTGTTCCTGCATTTGTCTACTCATAATGGAATTTGATTTTGTCATCAAGTTAAGCAAAATTGCGTTTAGATCCTCATACGTCTGGGACTGTTGTGAAGGTATTTTTTGCGGATCGACGTTTATGATTTGCACGTAAACATCATTTAGAATCCCAATTGCACTTTTGTCGTCACCTATTTGCGAGTAAAACATGGCAGCAAATGTTTGCCTATCAATCTTTTTTGCTTCAGTAACATCAAGCGCGTTAGCGTCAACTAGCGTCCTGGTACTCTCGAGTGCGGATTGTATTGCAGGTCGAAGCTTTGGACCCACGTTCAGAGTATCAGATTCATCAAAATACAACGACAGTAGATCAGCATAGATGTCATTTAGTTTTGAGACAGTGTCGTTTGATGAAGATTTTGTTTGGTTTAGCCTGTTTTCAAATTCCACGATTTGGTTTTGGTCAGCGGTTTTTGCAACAGAGGTTATTTTTGATTCAATCAGAGTCGCTCCCCGGTCAGAATAGTCAAGTGCTGATTGCTCCCGGAATTTTTCGTTTAGTAATTGGAATGAGCTTGTTTTTGTGAAATCTCCATAGAAAACCTTGACTTGGTAATTTCCATTTATGCCACAGATTCTTCCAGACAATGGAATCGCGTCGGCGATAAAATGTCCATTGGAAATTGGCTTTATTTGTTGAATTTTGCAAAGATCACCGTTTGGGTTTGCTATTTGTACTACGACTGAAAGATCAGGCGAAACTTGGGTCACTTGGCCAAATATGAAAATCTGCTCGCCTTTTTTGTAATCTCCAAAGGTGTCAAGAAGAATGATTGCAGGGGTTTGCCCATGCGCGTATGACGGAATAAGCAGTATTACGGATAGAAACAGCACAATACCAACACGCCGCACAGAGATCAGGTGGTCAAAAAAGACTACTTAAGGGTTAGGCAGGATTTGCCAAGATTATGCGGCCAGCGCTTGTTTTAAAAAGATGCCACTTCCGGCGGCCAAGTTTTGGCTGGCTTCCCTGGGCCCAAAGCTAAAGCAAAAGCCATGGACCTGTTCTGTCGTGCGAGTGCCGCACTGCATACAAATCATGCTCACAGGCTTTCTACATTCTGCGCAAACGGTGCATTTTGTCAGTTCTCCACCACACATTCTACATGATTCGTCAGGCATCTTTTCTCAGTTTGGATTTTGATTATTTTGAATTTAAGACTTGAGTAGAATTCGTTCGTACAAATCATCAGCGTCGTTTTTGCATTCGAGCCCTAGATTTTCGCACATACACAATGGCACCAATTATTGCAATTCCAAGTATTATCGATACGAGCCCAATATTTTCTATTTTTTCTGCTTTTGCCGGATTTTGCGTTACTGTCTGAGTGTGATTTTGAGAGTCAGAAGACACTGCAAAAACACTTGTTGTGTAAATATCAGGCTTCAGGACAGATTCAGATATCGCGTATAGCTTCAAGTCATTGCCACCCGGCATCATTTTTTGCGTTTGCGCTGCAGAGAGAGTAATTTTTGCTGCGTTGTCGATCACATCCAGAGTGCCAATATCTACCTCTTCCCCCGCCCCGGTGCTGACAAAATAATAGATTTGTGTAGCATCGCTTGTCTTAATTGGAATCTCAAGTGGTTGCCCTATGATGATTTGGGGCGGCAAGTCTATTTTTGTGATTTTCGGCAGGCTCACGTTTTCAAATTTTTTCCAGTATCCCGCTTCAAATGGGTATGTCGGATCATCAAAGGATCTAATGGTTATCGCCCTTGCCTCAGGAGAATAATTCTCAAGATAGAACGGGCCGTTGCTAATCAGGGCATGGTTTTTGTCTCCTATCCACTTTATTGCAGACTCGTATCTTGAATCGTAATGCTGCACAACATTATCAAACGGCAATAATGCGGCAGGAATGTATTTTGTTTTTTGAAAGTCGCGTAGCGCATCTTTTACCAGCAATGCGTCGCGCGGCACTATTAATGAAAGCCAGTTCAGGTTTTTTGCCTGTGCGTCAGTTCTTGAAAATGACGCCTTACCGTCAATTACTATCTTCTCCATAGAGGCAACTATTTCCCACGGTACGACAGGCCAGACACTTGCCCAGTCTGCAATTTCAGAGTCATCAAAATGCCAATAATTAACATATACTTCTATTGTGTGGTCATCTATCGGCCTGATTCCAACAAGTGTCTTTTGGGATTGGCTTGCCTGAGGAGAATACGAAGAATCGAACGTCTTGTCGTTTTCCGTCTGCGCTGAACCCCATTCAGACGAAAAATATGCAGAATACAAAACGTCTTTCATGTCCATTTTTTGTCCACTGTGCCAGTTGCCCCACGTAAGATCAAACGTGACTTTGCTTGTGGCAGTAATCCCAGGTCCTACATTTGTCCATTTTTGCAGAGCAGAGTCCCAGATTATTGTGTCAGGCGGCACATCAAGTCGTCCATTAGGCCCGGCAGTTTCAACCTTCCAGTTTTCCCGTACGGAAAAGTTTTCTCCAGAGTAGGGGTTTTTGAAAATTCCCGGATCGTAAAGTAGGTCCCAGATGTTTTTGCTGTAAGCATCAGCCAGCCCTCCAATTGGGTTCCATGCACCCTGATAGATTTGCTTCACGCCAATTTTCAGACTATCGTCGTTTGATCTTGCATTGATTGGAGTCAGCCTATTTGTTATGCCGCCGCCAAAATCATTTATGACCCCGCTAATTCTTTTGTTGACAACATACGGATCAATTTTGCTTGCAAGAAAGACCCTGACAGATTCCCTGACTCCTTCTGAGACGGCGTCACGAATCAGATTTTTTCTTTCTTCTGCAGAGGTAAAATTTCCAGAATAGATTTTTTGCGTGGTGTCATCAAGGCTTGGATTTTTGTAATTCCAGTAAGACGGATTGTTGAATCCAGGCATGTTTGAAAACCACGGAGCGTACATTTGGGCAGGACCAAGCGAGTCATACTTTACAAATGCAGAGCGGCCGGCCCAGCCTTCGGTGTACAGATTCCATTTCAGATCAGACGGGTTTGAGCCATATACCGTGACATATGCCTTGTTTAGGTCTCCAAAATCCTTATGCACCACGAATCCAATCTTTTCTAGCTCAGATGAAAGAATTTCTCCAATCGACTTTCGTATCGGATCGTCATTTCTGATAAAAATTGTAATCTCTATGGGCTTATTGCCGTGATACCATTTTCCTCCAGTTTTCTGTGCTCCCTTTTCTGTTAGGATTTTTGATATGACATCGGTTGCATATTCCGGATTATATCTAAAATGAAATTTTTCTATTTCGGATAGAATCGACAGATAGTCAGGATCATATGGGCCGTAATTTGATACCATTGGAATGCCATACCCACCCATCAGTTCATCCACTACAAGTTTTCTATCAATCAGATAATTTAGTGCAAATCGGATTTCTTGGTTTGAAAACGGGTTGAATTGCCCACCTTCTGCAGGATTGACGAGGATGCTGTATGAGCCCCCCGTAACATAAAACACGTCTAGATTTTGACGAGAGTCTGGCGTTTCCAGTAATTCTGACGGAATCCTAGAATAATACATGTCCAGGTTACCGTTCTTTACTTCTTCTAGTGCATTACTCTCATCGAGGTACTGAATGAATTGAATTTCGTTTACGTATGTCCCCTTTTCAGCATAGACTATTCCAAATGAAAACGCTAAAAATAAAATCAGTAAAATCTTCACGCGTCGCTTAGGAGCCAATCTAATTTAAATCTCCTAGAACACCACGGGTTTGTTCCAAGCTTACTTGGAATATACACTGCTTGTATGTAATACTTAAAATTCTAAATTGTCATAACAATTTTGTTGAATTCAAAATTATGGCTTTCCGGATTGGACGGAATAATACCTGGAGGAATCTCAATAACAGATTTCTCCAAAGTGATAGATTCGGATAAGAGCGCGGCAAAAAAGATCCTAGAAGAACTATCCCGTAACGGCGTAGGCAGATTTGATGGTGAAATAATCGAGTTTGATGAAAGTGATAAACTAAAAGCGGTAATACTTGCTTTGGAAAAAGGAGTTCTCATTGACGAGGCTGCACAGCATCTCAATTGGAGAGACTTTGAGGGCCTGACAGCGCAGATTTTGGAGCTAAAGGACTTTGCCACAATTAGAAACATGATGCTCACAGATCCGCGCATGGAAATCGATGTAGTCGGAATAAAACTCGGAGTTGCCTTGCTAATTGACTGCAAGCACTGGAAACGCCATAGTCAATCCGCACTTGAAAGCGCAGTGCTAAAACAGGTAGAGCGCACAAAACAATATGTTGCAAAAACCAAAGGAGCCATAGCAGCTCCTGCCATTGTGACGCTTTATCAGGATAAACTCAGTTTCATCAACAATGTCCCAATTGTTCCAATATTCCAATTTGCGTCATTTGTCGACGAGTTCTACGGCAATCTAGAAGATATCGAAACTATAAGAACAGAGTAGCGATAAAAAAGACAAAGCTGCCAATAGCAAATCCTTTTGTTATCTTTAACGAGTTATCGACGGCTCTGGAATAGTCCTCATATACGGTCGATCCCATTATTTTGACGTCCGCTTTGTGTTCCAAAATTTCAAAGGACGCGGGAGCCAGTTTTTTTTCTGCATCGCGTGCCACGTTTAGGTACCATTCTGCAATATCCTGAGACTTTGCAATCTTGCCAAACTGATAGTATCCCTGGCGAGTCCTGACCTTGGTTGCGCTGTAATGCGTATCAGAGGTACAAATTTCTAAAAGATTGAGGTTGTTTTTTGCAAAATAATTTACGATGTATTCCCTTACACCGTTTTCCATGTTATTAGAATCCGCCCAACCAAGGAAATATTTCGTATTGTTGATTTTAAGGCACAGCACACCAACACCGCCCAGCCCAAGGTCTGGCGAACTCAAGTTCATATTATCAGAATTTCCGTATCCAAATTCTAGCGGGTATTTTTCCTTCGTGATCAAAGTATCGAGTGCAGATTTTGCTGCTTTCAGCATGTCTCCGGAATCGGGTTCTGAGATTTCTTCACCCATTGCATTATGGCAGTCAACAATTAAGATTCGCTCAAAATTACGGTTTTTTGCAAACTGTTCGATTTCTGTTTTCACATAGATTGGAATGTCCTCCATACCGTGAGGCGATAAAGACAAGAACAAGAGTGCAGATTTCTCAAAGAGAAATCCAAGGACACGCGATTTGTTGACCTGCACAGTGATTGGTTCGGTGCATACGAGGCCGTGGTTAGGAACCACATTTGCAGACAGGCTATTTAGATAATTTTCAACTTCTTTTCTTGAGGGAAGGTTCAATGAGTGATCAGATACGCTGTGCATGACCATTGCTGAAGAATTCATAATTTTGTAAATCTGATACGGTATGTTGCTCCCACCTATTGGATGAAATGGGCCCGGGTGAATTTCAGGAAGGACTAGTCGGAAATCATTGTTTGTTTCCTTGCTTTGCAGTCGTATTTGTGTGGTGAGAACTGTTGTATCAGTGGATATAGACTCCAAGATGGATTCAACTTCGGACGGATTATTTTTTGACATTGATGCAAGATATGCCTGTACCATTTTGTGGGTGCTATGAATTGCAGGCCTTCCTGCCCTGTCAGTTACAACAGACCATATGCTTGCAGTAATCAAGAATATTCCGCCGACAACCAGTGTCAGAGGATCCAATATAGTCGGCATCCACATTGATGCAGGCACCAGTGTCAGATACATCGCCATTGGTTGCAGAAAACAAAGCAGCCAGGCCCGCTTAAGAGTAGTGCCAAGAGTTGTAGTTAGGATTCCAATTCTAAAGCTTGCAAAAACAAACATTCCCTCGGCAACATAGAACATCGAGAGATCTTTTGACAGAACGACAGATGCGAGGACGCCAGCAAGTATAACTCCAATCCATGCAAGGTTCCCAAATAACGACATGTGCAACGATTTAGAATATTCTTTATTTTTGATGAACCGCGAATCGACGTATTGCGTTACGAGCAGCAACGCAATCACTGCAGGTAGACGAAATATCGCCTCATCGGCCCGGGCAAGAAACGCAAAAACTACGATTGCAGATATAATCACAGCAGACACATTTGAGAAAATCAGTGAGTGGTAATACGACGATGGATTCAGCAGGGTAAGAGAATAGCGCTTATGTATTTTTGATACATCGTTATACGATTCTGTCATTTTACAAGAAATATATCAAGTAGCCATGAGAGTACGATCAATCCAACTGGTATAGAAACTACGATTTTTGGATCCAGGCGATATCCCTTTGTGTCGTCTTCAAAGAAACGTAAAAGACCAGCACTGGATGCAGGTAATGGTGCGCCTTTTTTCTTACTGCTCATAACTCAAAAAGCTAAGACATTAAAATAAAAACTTTTGTGTCATTTTTCGAGTTTATTCATGGTTTCAATCAAGGAGTTCATAGATCTCAGTATTTGCTGCTGTTTTTCGTGATCTTTTTCGTTTTCCAGCTCTTTTGCCAATTCATCAAGCTTGTTTTTCAGTGAGATCAAAACAGATGACGGTTTTTCAGGATTTGGGTTTTCAGATTGAGCGCTCTGATCAATTTTGCTTTTGTCTGGTTCTTTTCCGCAGCTAACACACAAAGCGTCACCATCCTTCATTATTCTAACTCCCCTACAATACGGACAAGGTTCTGCAAGTAATGTGGCTCCCCTGAGCAACATTTCTGCTGCCTTTTTTCTTAGCTCCTCAGACACACAGTTGTATTGCAAAACCTTTTGTAAAAACCTAGTTTTCCAAAGTCAATAAGGCTTAATAGTCTGTACGAAGCCAAGACGTTTAGTAACCAATGGCGATAATTTGTAACACGTGTGGACTTCCTGAAGATTT
>SCVO01000122.1 GCA_004322465.1 Candidatus Nitrosotenuis sp. | reverse complement strand
GCTTGTTGCATGCAACTATAGGTCAGACTATGATCTTACAAGTCACGCAAACAAAAGCAAGGAGAAATTTGAGGTGCTTGACGACGAACAAAAGGTTCTACCTCACGTATTTGAGATTTCAATGGGAATAGACCGAAGTCTTTACACCATTCTAGAGCATAGCTTACGAGAAGAAAAGGAAAACGATAGAATTGTTCTTTCTGTAAAACCGTATCTGGCTCCAGTTCATGTTGGTGTTTTGTCGTTAGTTAAAAAGGATGGACTCAAGGAAAAAACAGACGAGGTGTATTTGAAATTAAAACGAAAGTATGACGCATTTCTGGATCATTCTGGAGCGATAGGACGTAGATATAGGAGATTAGATGAGGTTGGTGCACCTTTTGCCATTACAATTGATCATCAAACGCTTGAAGATGACACAGTTACTTTACGAAATCGTGACACCATGGAACAACAGAGAATAAAGATTGCAGATATAGATCAGACATTATCAAAATCAATCTCATTTCCGTGAATTATCAATTATTAAATTCTTAATTTAGAAGTAGATTAGTTCTTTTTGTTTTTGTTATCTTTATCATTTCCGCTGTCATTTCCATGGTTTCCATTGTTGTCATTTCCATTGTCATTATTCTCATGTTCTTCTTCCTCTTCCGCATCCTCGTCTTCCACTTTCATTGGTTTCTGTGACTCACAATCAACAAACGTGTTTGTGCCCTGTCCCCCATCACACTGATCATTGTCTGGTCCGCCATTTAACAAGTCGTTGCCTTGGCCACCATGAATTATGTCGTTTCCTACTTCGCCAAAGAGATTATCGTTTCCTGACATTCCAAATATCTTGTCGTCCCCCAATCCTGCAGTTACAACATCATTTCCAATTCCTGCATTAATCCAGTCATTTCCATCTCCGCCTATGACATTATCGTCTCCTTGGTTTGCGTTGACTCTGTCATTTCCAGCCCCCGCATTAATTGTGTCATTGTCTTGTCCACCCCAGATTTTGTCATCTCCGTCTCCCCCGGTTATAGTATCATTTCCCTGCTGAGCGTGAATCTGATCTTTTCCTCCATTTCCGTCAAGTGTGTCGATACCTTTACCGCCCCAGATTTTGTCATCTCCGTCTCCCCCGGTTATAGTATCATTTCCATCTTGTCCGTATAGATAGTCATTACCTACGTTTCCTTCAATTCCATCGTTTCCTTTTCCGCCCCAAATCTTGTCATCTCCGTCTCCACCAATAATACAGTCATTTCCGTCTTTTCCAGATATTTTATCATCTCCGCCCAATCCAAAAATGAGATCGTCTTGGTTGGTTCCCTTGATGTTATCTTTACCTTCTGTTCCGTAGATAACATTAGCAAAATCAGATTCTGCTCTACCACAGAACGGTGCAGCTACTATAGTATCCAACATTGAGGTATTATTATCCGGATTTTGATCGTCACTATCAGTGAATACTTCTGCTGTATTGTGTATAGTACCTATTACAGTTAATGCAATTTGTGCTTGAATTGACTTGGTTTGTGTTGTACCTGCTTGCATATTTCCAAAGTCACATATTACCAATCCTAAACTAAATTGGCAGTTTGGATCACTAAGTGAGTTAGGTACTGAAAACGGAATAAAAGTTAATCCGGCGGGAAGCTCATCTTGCACTTTGACATTAACGGCATCAGAGGGTCCATGGTTTGTGACACTTAGATTGTATGTTATCATCCTGCCAGCTACAGTATTGACAGGGCCTGTTTTTGTAAGGCTGAGATCTGCTACTGAACTAACATCAACAGGATTGGCACTAGCCTGATTATTTCCTTGATTGGAATCTGTAGAATCACTCGTTACTGTTGCGGTATTTGTTAAAGTCCCAGTAGTGCTAGAATTAACTGTAACATTCATGGTTACAATATGCGACTCACCTAGCGATACTGGATTAGTTAGATGGCATACGGCATTATTATTTTGTGAATCAAATGAACATTCGGGAGAAGAAGTAGGTGCGTTGAAGGTAACGCCTGACGGCAGATTATCTGTTATTATAACATGATCTGCATCAGATGGACCACCATTAGTTACTGTTATTGTATATAATAAGAAATCTTGTCCTGCTATTACAGAGGTCTTGTCAACTTGTTTTTGTAGCGAGAGATCCGATTCTGTCAGTATGGTTGTGGAAGTAAATGTTGATCGTGTTGCGGCACAATTAGTACACGTCACGTTGACTTGATTTATCAATGGATCTTTAGAGCTTGGACCTACATCGGCTATGTAGTGTATTTCGACAAGATTATTGTTACTAATAACATAAGGACCGCAGATTAATTGATTAGGATTATTTGGTTGAGGTAGGATCTGGCATGAATTTGGAGATGGCTCTGATGTTATTGATATGGAAGAAATGCCGTTTGGAAGTGTATCAGTTATCATTACTCCATTAGCATTTACCGAACCTGAACCGCGATTTTCTACTGTGATAATATAGTCAATTGAGCCAGATCCTGCAGTTACAGTAGATGGAGTGGATGTCTTTGTAACAGATGAAAAAACAACGAGTGGGTTTACATCGGTTTGAACAGCGGCTTCAGCACTTGCACCAAAATTCTCCACAACTGCCTTATTTACCAATGCACCTTGAGAACCTAGGCTGATCCTGCCTTCTAGTTTTACTAAAACATAATCGCCCGCGTCAAGTGGACCAAAATTATTACAGTCTACGGTATACAAATTGGCAGTTCGTCTTTCGCAATGTCCTGCTTGGATAACCGTGCCGGCACTTACATGATGTACCTCTGCTGTAAATGATAATTGACCAGTTTGATTCAGAAATGATTCAACTTGTCCTGTACCCGCATTAGGAAAGAAATCGTGAATTCTTACTGATGTTGCTGGGTCAGGTCCAACATTAGTTGCTGTAATAGTATAAAGAAGACCCTGTTCTGGAAGTGCTGTTGTAGCGTTAACACTTTTTGTGATGGTCAGTTGTGTATTAGCTGGTGGTACAGATATTACAAGTGTGGCAAGCCCTGCAGGTGCTGCAAGCAAATTGTTTGTAACAAGTATTGGTTGTGAGGGTGTGCTGGCTAGACTAAAGCGGTAGATGGCTGGAAGATCAGGGCTAGCAAGAATGTCATCACTTACATACAAATCATTTCCTGTTGTATCAATTGCAAGGCCAAATGGGTTTGACAGTTCCCCATTTGTATTATTAGAGAATTTAAGTGCTATAGACGGATTATTAGTATCGATTTTAATTATTCCTGGACCGAAGCTAAATGTTCCTGAAACAAATATTTCATTATTACGTGCTGTTATACTATTTGTTGCGGCTAAGGATTCATTGGATGTACCTGAATACATCATGACTGCATTGTAACCTAGTGGGGGTGGAGATACGGTGAGATCAACTTTGTAGATTGCACCTGCACCATTTTCTGCAGTATCAAGAATGTAAAGGATGTTATTATCAATTGTGATATCTCGTATGGCTAGAAATGTATGATTAATTGGTACAGGTGATTTACTAGCTGTTGGTGCCCCAGTTGGATTCACTGAATAAATTTGGTTATCAAACGTGTCTGCGACATACATCATGTTATTACTATCAAAGGTGATTCCGGTAAGCGATGTGAAAATCACTCCTGTAATATCTTCAACATTATTGCCAGGAAGTGGAGGATTTGGTTGACCTTGTGCATTCAGATTTATCCTTGAGATCTTGTCAACGTCTGCGACATAAACACTTCCACCAAAAACTGCAATACGTTCTGCGCCATTCAAGGCACCAACATTATTTATTGAAAATATATCGCCATTTGATGGGACTGTAGAAAATGTTAATGAGCCTCCAAGTTGTCCTGCCTCAGGATCAATTACAATTACACGCAAATCTGTAGATGGATTAGCAGATGCTTGTTGTATACCAAATGTTAGAAGTAATCCAAAAAGTAGGAAATAAGCAATCTTTCTCATTTTTGTTACCTGTCAATTATCCCATGTTACCTTATAACCTAAACTGGGTTTTACCAGTTTTGGAAACACAGAATATACTTTCAGCATCATTGGTCGTAGTAAATTACCATACTATATAGGAAAAATGGAATTTTTACTTGATAAATGGTTCCAGATTGGTAATTCCTAGTCCGAAGCAACAGTTATCAGATCTGATACCATTGATCTGTATTTCAATTTGACCAATACGTTTTCCATGGCTTGAGCCTCTGGAAGTACGCCATCGTCAGATTCCAATGTAACATGCCATGTTCCAATTATTGGATCAATAGACGTAATGGAAAATCGTTCCAATGGATTGTTTTGTCCTGAATATCTAACCCTGTAGATTTGGTCACCAATCTCCACACTCATTGTATTTCCCCTATTACCTACAGTAGAGCCTTTTACAAGGCATGAATCTGCTTTTCCAATTACACATGTGCCGTCTGGTGCAACAACTCTATAATGCAAGTTGATATTTGTATCAGAGGAGTAGATGAGTCCAACTCTTGCTACAGTTTGTTCTTTTTCATCTAGTACCGAACTTACAACAACTGGAAGTGAAATTGGAGTTGATTTTGATGGTACAAATGTTCTAAGTGTTACCTTTGCAGTATCGATATTGCTGCCATACAAATTTAGTCTTGCATTAACGGCATATTGTGATTCTTTTTCAACCGTAGGAAGTTTCCATTCTAGATCAATTACTGACTGTCCTTTGTTGAACACATGTTCCGCTGACGTGTACACAATCTGATCGTCTACCATTAACGATACTGTTCCAAACAGCGGCTTGTCTCCTTTGTTGTATATGTATGCAGTTGGTCTGTATGTTGTTCCCTCTGCCTTGCTTGGAGATGAATCAAGCTCCATCCTTGCATCAAGTTTGTATGCTGGTTTAACTCCAAGGTAGTACTTTTCAGAATCTTGCACTTTGTTTTCTGAGTTTATCGCATGTATCCAATACGCTATGGCTGGTGCTTGAAGGAAGGAGGTTGGTAATTCTGCAGAGACAAGATACGTGTTTGTTATGTTTTGAAGTGGAGCAATATCCATTTTTACCGCTGCATAGTCACTATAGTTTCCACCTGCAGTGATAACTCTTAGTTCAGATCTGCCAAGGGCAGATGGGCTATTTACTATAGACGATACTTTGACATGATCCACTCCTTTCACAAACTGGTTTATTTCACTAGCTTGAACTGGCTTGTTGTCATT
>SCVO01000121.1 GCA_004322465.1 Candidatus Nitrosotenuis sp. | reverse complement strand
TAATGCTCAAGAAGCGATAGCAATAAAGGCATAGATCTCTATTCAAGCAAGTAATGTCGAGTTCTGACTACAGTAAAATAACTGTGGAAACAGAAAATCGGAAATTCGATGTCAAAATTGAAAAGTACGACAACGGTTTTTTTATTTCTATTTCTGAAGGCGCTAATAAGCTCGGCGCAATGATGATATCTGTAGGAACAAATCTGTCGCCTAGCACATCAACAATAATTCCTACAAGAACAGACGCCATTTTTCTAAAGCTTATTTCCCAAAAACTAGCAGCATATGTAAAAGGAATCTGCATTGTTTCATTGTTTACTCAAAAGGAGCTCGGGTCAAACGCGGGTAAAGTTCTAATTGAGAAAATCACCGAGGCAATTCGAGAATGACTGACATCCGTACTTTCATTGAGCAAATAAAAAAATCGGGACAACTATCAGTAATAAAAAAGACAGTTTCTACAAAATATGAGATTGCCGCAGTTACGGCAAAGGTAGATGGGTCAAACGCAGTTCTCTTTGAAAATATCAAAGAGAGCAAACTACGTCTTGTCGCAAACTTGGTTGGCACGAGGGCAAGATTTGCAACTGCTGTGTCTGCAGCTGAATCGGAAATTCATACCAAAGTAATATCTGCAATAGAAAATGCAAAGAAACCAAAAGTTATCCCAAATGGGAAATTCCTAGAAAACTCTTCAAAGGACCTGTCAATTCTCCCAATAGTAACTCACTTTGAAAAGGAATCTGGACCGTTTATCACGTCATCAATAATTTACACGCTAAATAAAGAAAAAAAGGCGCAAAATTCGTCATTTCATAGATTAATGCCGTTAGACAAGACTCATTTTTCCATACGAATGGTGGAAGGAAGGCATCTTCATAGGACATTCATGCATGCGAAGGAACACGGGGAGGATCTCAAAGTGGCAATAACGGTAGGCGTTCATCCCGCAGTGTCTATCGCAGGAGCATATCAAGCAGAGTGGGGTGAAGACGAATTAGAGATAGCAAACTCACTTTTGGCAGGAAAACTTACACTCACAAAACTGCCATACTCTGGCATGAATGTGCCATCGGGCGCAGAAATTGTACTGGAAGGAAAAATACTCCAAGACAAGACACACAAAGAATGGATGGTCGAGATGCTTCGAACCTATGATTTTGCAAGAAAACAACCTGTCTTTGAGCTTGAAAAGCTATACTATAGAAATAATGCAATTTTCCACGATGTTCTGGCAGGCTATTCTGAGCACAGGTTATTGATGGGAATGCCAATTGAGGCAAAGCTTAACCGAGATGTCAAAAAGACAATGCCACAAACAAAACAAGTGGTCATGACAAATGGTGGGTGCAACTGGCTTCACGCAGTGGTACAAATTTCAAAAAAGAAAGACGCTGATGCAAAAAAAGCAATTGAGCAGACATTTGCGGCTCATCGCTCACTAAAAATGGTGACAATAGTGGATGAAGACATTGACCCATCTGATCCAATTCAGGTGGAATATGCGATGGCAACAAGATTTCAAGCCGACAAGGATCTTACCGTAATTGAAAAGGTCAGAGGTTCCAGCCTTGATCCATCCAGTGATCAAAAGAATTTGCTTACTGCAAAGCTTGGGATTGATGCAACTAGATCAATGTCAAAACGACCGGAGGGATTCGAAATAGCAAAGATTCCAAGAGAAAATAAAATCTCGCTCAAAGACTATTTGTGATGTTTTTAGATAAATTTTAAAGCTGAATGTTTAGGCTCTGAATTTTTTTAATGATTTCGTCATGGTTTGCCTCCACATCAGTTGAAAAAATAAGCAGTCCGTCATCTAGGAAAAGCGTTACCAATTTTACATATTCTTTGGCAGTTATCATCCAATTTGTCTTGCCAAGAGGTCCATCAAACATTTCCTCCATGCTTGCCTTGACTGATGCGTAATAATGTGCCAAATTTCCAAGCTCAGCATCAAGAAGTGGCGTCTTACCCTGATGCCTTGCAAACGCGATCAGCTTTCTATTTTTGATCCTTCCAACAAATCGTATTGAATCGTCTATTGCCAAGACCTCATTGCAGGCGTCAAGCGGAGTAATCTGTCTACTCATGATGGATTACTCCAGCAAATACCTTCATTTGATATTATTGCCAATTTTCAAACTGAGTTTTTTGTCTACTTTTTAAAAGCCTTTTGACACGAAGAACATGGTCATTCCTAGGTTGACAATCTACTTATGTAATTAATTGCTAAATCAAGCGCTCTGATCTGCTTGGTGTCAATAAAAAATTTCTTCAGAAATTTAGGACCTGGTATTGTAACAGGCGCATCAGATGATGATCCGTCTGGTATAGCGACGTATTCTCAGGCAGGTGCTCAATTTGGATTTGGATTTCTCTGGCTTGCGTTATTCCAGTATCCGATGATGACTGCAATTCAGGAAATGTGCGCACGAATTGGACTTGTTACCGGCGCAGGTCTTGGAAAGGCGGTAAGAAGGCAATTCTCAAGAAAAGTAGTTTTTCCGATTACAACACTTCTCTTGATTGCAAACACAATAAACATTGGAGTGGATATCGGTGCAATGGCATTATCAACGAATTTGATTTTTCCTCAAATTCCATCCTTTGTAATTGCATTGTGTTTTACTGGATTGATTATAGGCGCTGAAATCTTTGTTCCTTACAAAAAGTATGTCAAAATACTCAAATATCTTACATTTTCTTTGTTTGCGTATGTTCTTACTGCAATAATTGTTGGTGGAAATGTACCTGAAATAATTTTGGCAAGCGTAATCCCACACGTGGAATTTAGCTCTACATATGTAATGATGTTTGTTGCAATATTTGGAACTACAATCTCACCATACCTCTTCTTCTGGCAGACATCAGAGGAAGCAGAAGAAGACGTCGCGAACAACAAAATCTCTGACGTAGGCACCGGTACTCCAAAAATCTCAAAACGAGAGATCAAAACAATGCGACTTGATGTGATAATTGGCATGGGATTTTCCCAATTGATAATGTGGTTTATCATATTGACTGCAGCTGGAACACTTCATGCCGGAGGAATAACAAATATTGCAACTGCAGATGATGCAGCGAAAGCGCTTGAACCGTTAGTAAAAACATTCCCATATTCTGGACAAATCTCAAAAATTATCTTTGCATTAGGTATAGTTGGTGTGGGATTGCTTGCAATACCTGTACTTGCAGGCTCTTCTGCATATGCGTTGTCAGATGGATTTGGCTGGAAGCAAGGCTTGAGTAAAAAATTCAGGCAAGCAAAGGCATTTTATCTTACAATTATAGTTTCAACCGCAATTGGACTGTGGATTAATTTTATTAATATCAATCCGATTACAGCGCTAATTTACACTGCCGTAATCAATGGAGTTGTGGCAGTACCAATGCTTTTTGTTATAATGAAAGTAGCAAACAACAAAAAAATCCTTAACGGAAAAATAAATGGAAAGTTATCCAACATTTTGGGATGGTTTACTTTTGCGTTGATGAGTGTTTCAGTAATTGCAATGTTTGCAATGTTTCTTTTTTTCAAATAATTACTCTATGATATTTGGTTTAGTTCCGTTTTTAATCGATTACTAAAATTTTGTCTTAAACTATCATTTATGATGTATATGTAACTCAAACCGTAAGAAATTGAATTTTTTCAGTATGAGAAAGTATCTGTGACATATTTTGTCACTGATAATTGCTACGCGTCTCTTATTAGTAAATTCACAAAAACTAGTTCAATGAAAGCAAAATACGCATTAGAACAGTCGACACTTGAGCAAAAATGCGACATATTGCTCAAAGAAAACGAAATTCGTTTTGTAGGCTTAATCAATTCCATGGGTAGACTCGTGGCAGGTGGATTCAAGTCTTACATAGATTCTCCAGAAGACGAAGCAGAACGACAGAAAATGTACATGGAACTTGTATTGAGAGTTTCAATGAGAAAAGACTTTGACTATTGCCTTGGCCAAGTTAGGTATTCCGCATCCCGAAGAGAAAAAGCGGTCATGATGAGCTTTCCAATTAATTCTTTCGTACTGTTGATTTCTGCAGAACCAAATATAGATATTGACAAAACCGCAAATAAAATAATTAAAACAATCGGTTTGATTAGCTTTTCAAGTTAGATTTTTTTGATAAGCGATTATACAAAAAATAAAACAACATTCCTGACCCAACAACACCAATTCCCATGGATATGACATACGGATTCAACTGAATTATTCCAAAAATCGGCGTAATGATTCCAAGCGCTGCAAGAATTGGGAATTTTTTTACGTTTAACGGCGATTTGAAGGGTCTCTCATAATTTGGCTCCTTGTAACGTAACCAAATCAATGATAGATTCACCAAAATGAAAACCATAATTATTGTAAATACCGAAATGTTTGCGATTGTTGTAATGTCACCCGCAAACACAAACACAATGGACAAAAATCCGATGATGATTACTGCAATCCACGGTGTCTTTCTTTTCTGGTGTACAATACCAAAAATTGCAGGAAGCGCACTGTCTTTTGATATTCCGTAAAGAATCCTTGATCCTGATATCAGCATGATAAGGACAGTGTTTGTAGTTGCAAACAATGCAATAAATGAAAGAACAATCTGTGCTTGTGGGCCAAGCGCTTTTTTTACAACATCTGCAAGCGGAGCAATTGAAGAATCTAGCTCTTCCCAGCTAAGAACTCGAATTGCAGACACTGAAACCAAAATGTAGATCATTGCAGTGATTGATATTGAAAGAATAATTGCCCTTGGGAGCACTTTTTTTGGATTACGTATTTCTTCTGCAATGTTTGCAATGTTTTCAAATCCAACGTATGCAAAAAATACTAATGTGAATGCGGAAAATATGCCGCTTAGACCATGAGGCGCACTCAAATAATCAATCTCTGTATTTCCAAATAACGCAAACCCAATCCAAATTACAAGTGCAAGGCCAGCTGCTTCTATTATGGTAAAAATTACATTCATCGAAGATGATTCTCTTATTCCAAAAAAATTAACAAATGACAACCCAACAATTACCAATATTGCAGCAATCAAAATTGGCACACCGAACAAATCTGCAAAATATCCGCCAAAACCCAACGCAATAGTCGACGCTGAAATTATTGCAACAAATAATGTAAGCCAGCCTACAATAAATGCAACAAAATTATTTTTGAATGCATTTTTGACAAAGGAATACTCTGCAGCAGCTTTTGGATACATTGAGGAAAGCTCCGCATAACTTAATCCAGTAAACACTGAAGCTACTGCGGCCAAAACAAACGAAATCCACAACGAATTTCCAGCTGTTCCAGCCGCATCTCCGATTAGTGCATAAATTCCGGCACCAAGTATGAGACCTACCCCATACATCGTGGTCTGAAAAAGACCAAGATGTTGCTTAAGCTCTGCCATAGTATGATTCCGTTTGATAATTATTTTATCTCTTTAACTGGAGTTCAAAGATGATAACTAGGTTCATGCCTAATTTTCAGGATTGATAATCATGATTTCCATTAAATACTGAGAATACAACTGTGTATCACATTGGAGGGAGTGGCTGATTCTGTTTCCCCAACTAATCTTCCACACTCCTTTCCAGTTTTGCTGACATAACTCCAATTATGAAAATTGTATTCCATATACATATAGAATAAAATGAAATTTTGTCTGTGGACAGTGATAAGCGATTTCTAATTTTTGGAATAGTCGGCGGTTTTGTTGCGCTTGTAGCAATTTTTGGATATGCAAGCATGGGATATGTAAGACCATTTAACATCTTTTGGCCAGAGGAAGTAAGACAAACACTAGAGTTTCGAAATGTGGATGGAAAAACAGTTGTGGTGGGCACAGTCGGTAATGCCGGTACCAATCCATCATTAATAATGAGAACTGGAGATTACTCCTATATCATCACCATAATAAACAAGGATACAATTCCACATCGGTTGTATGTAGACGGAGTAAACGCAAGTACAAAGTTATTACAACCTGATGAAGATGATGTAATTATCATTCGCAGCAGACATGATACAAAATTCAACTATTATGATGTTGCAGATGGAACAAAGCTTCTTGGAACAATTCAGGTAGTTCATGTAATTCCTCTTGACAAACTAGAAGCAAATAAGAAGTAGATGACACATTCAAGAGATACATGATCTCAATAATCGGCAGTGGAAAGGTGGGATCTGCAGTTGGATTTCTCTGCGGATCTTTTTCACTTGATGACGCTGTTATGATTAATAGGAATGAAAAAAAGGCAATCGGTGAAGCGCTGGATATTACAAACGCAATTCCTGTCTCTTCATCTATATCCATTACAGGAACAAGCGACTATTCCAAAATAAAAGACTCGAAGGTAGTAGTAATTACCGCAAGTAGTAGGGTGCATCTGCAAAGCAGAAGTGAAATAATGTTCGATCAAGCAAAAATGGTCCAAAAAATAGCCGCAAACATTACAAAATACGCGCCAGACTCTAAAATTCTAATGATTACAAACCCAGTTGATGTTCTTACCTATGTGATACAAAAAGAAGCCACATTTTTACCAAAAAGTGTAATCGGCGTTGCTTCCAGCCTTGATTCTAGCAGATTTAGATATCTTTTAGCCCAAGAACTTGGGGTTAACCAATCTGAAATCAAAGATGCCATAGTGCTGGGTGAACACGATGATACAATGGTTCCAATATTTTCACGAGCAAAATACAATGGACGGCATGTAACTGATCTTTTAGATGACGCACAAATATCAAAAATTACCCTAGATGTTCGGAACTATTGGAAGTATTTGCGAGACTACAAGGGGCATTCGGCGTTTGGTATTGCAAAGAGCACATTTGATATAATCAAAGCTATTGTCAAAGACGAAACACTGAATGTTCCTGCATCAGTTCTATTGGATGGGCAGTATGGGTTGTCCGATGTTTGCGTTGGGATTCCGCTTACAATCAACAAGAACGGTGTAGCTAAAATCAATCAGATCGAAATTACACAAAATGAAAAAGAATCGTTATCCAAGTCATCTGATACCGTAAAAAGTAATATTACAAAAGTATTGAAGTTTCTGAAAAATTAGATGATGATTTGATTTACCAGTTTTTGCAAAGATAAGACTCTCCTAATTGGAATCTTTGTTCTATGTGAAAATTCCTCAATATCTATATCTAGTAGATCCTTTGCAATCATTATCCTGTTTTGAAAAAACGATTCCAACTCCTTTCTGGTCGGGCTTAGTATTGTAATCGGATATAATTTCTTGTCTTCAATCATCCTTTCTAATCCTGCATCCTGGGGATATCTCCACGACAATACTTTTTGGGAAACACAATTTGCATATCTTATCACATCTGACGATACCTTGGTATTACACACAAGCATTTCATTGTCAAATTTGTCAGCAAGGTCCAAAAACCGTGCGTGAGTATATAATGATTCTTTGAGACCAGTATATTTTCCAGGTAAGTTGTGATATTTGCATTCTACAAGCCATTTTCTTTTGTCTTGGTCAGATTCCACTACAAGATCTACCTCATGCGTGATGCATCTTCCAGAAACCTCTGAATTTATTGATCTTGTTCTGTATCCGTACTTTTCAAGAATTTGCCCCACAAAAGTTTCAAATGAAAATCCTGCGGGACCCATCATCATTATAGATTCTTTCAATCGGTATCTTTGCTTTATGGCTGGGCTTTCAGTTTGCATGAGGAGTTTTAGTACTATGCTGTAGATTTGTTTTGTAGTCATACCATGACGTATTTGGTGATAGACTTGTCTTGATATTTTTCGAGCTGATCTTGGACTTGCGCCAGCTCTGATGCAAGTGGATTCTACCTTTTTGATATCAAATCTAGCCCTTTCACCACTTGCTTTTACTATGATTATTTTTTTCAAAAATCTTAATACATTCCAGGAGATGGCTCTGGCATGTGACTGGGCGAGGATGATGGAGTCCTCGATATTGCTACCACATTGTCGATTCTTAGTATCATATTTGCAGTCTCTGTAGCTGATTTTATTATCTGTTCTTTTACTTTGACTGGTTCTAAAACATTAATTTTTTCAATATCTCCAATTGTGCTATTTATCACATCGACTCCAGTATATTTGTCGCCGGCACTCTGTTTTGATCTAAGCTGAGTTATCGAATCGATCGCATTCATCCCAGCGTTACGTGCAAGCAAAATTGGAATAGATTCTAAGGCTTCTGCAAATTTTTCAACTACCAATTGCTCTCTTCCTGACAATGTTGGCGCCCAAATTCGCAGCTTCGTGGCAATGTACTCCTCTGGCGCGCCGCCTCCTGGCACAAAATAAGGCTTTTCAATTACATCCTTTACCACCATTATTGCATCGTGGATTGCTCTTTCTACCTCATCTACTACCCTTTGTGAGCCTCCGCGAATGAGAAAAGTGACAGCCTTTGGATTTTTACATCCTTCAACATATGTCCAATTATCGTCTTCGATTTGTTTTTCTTCAACGTTCTGAGCTAAACCCAAATCTTTTTCCGTAAGATCAGTTATGCTTCCAACCACTCTTCCGCCGGTAGCTTTTGAAAGTTTGTCCATGTCACTTTCCTTGATTCTTCTTACTGCCAAAATCCCAACCTTCGCAAGATAATGCTGTACGATATCATCGATTCCTTTCTGACATAACACAACGTTTGCGCCAGTTGATTTGATCTTATCGACCATTTCTTTTAGAATTTGATTTTCTTCATCCATAAATGACTTGATTTGGTTTGGTGCCGAGATGTTTATTTTTGCATCAAACTCTGTTTTTTCTATCTCAAGCGGCACACTAATTAATGCGATTCTTGCGTTTTGAATTTTTTTTGGCATGTTGTTATTTACGACTTCTTTATCAAGAACAATTCCGTTAATTATCTGGCTATCCGATATGGAACCGCCAGTCTTTTTTTCAACCTTGATATTATTTATTGATACTTTGAAACCCTCATCTTTTTTTTCCATTATTGACAAGACTCCACCAACTACCATCTTTGCAAGGTCAGCTGCTTCCACTGCAACTAATTTTGTAAGCATTGAAGTTCTTGCTATTTTCTCTAGCGTGTCTTTGTCATTGGCATCAATTTTTTTTGCGATTTCAGTGAGTAATGAAATTGCCTTGTTTGCTGCTTTCTTGTAACCATCCGCTATTATAACTGGATGAATCTCGTTCTCAATCAGCGATTCGGCTTTTTCTAATAGAGCACCCGCAATTACAACTGCCGAGGTAGTTCCATCGCCCACTTCACTATCTGTTGCCTTTGCAACCTCAACCATCATTTTTGCTGCAGGATGTTGAACATCTATCTCCTTTAGAATGGTTGCACCATCATTTGTTATGGTAATGTCGCCTAAAGAATCGACTAGCATCTTATCCATCCCCCTAGGACCGAGGCTAGAACCGATAATCTCAGCAATCAATTTTGCAGCATTAATATTGTTTTTCAGGGCATCTCTTCCTCTTGACTGCTTTGATCCTTCTCTTAGAACTATAACTGGAACTCCTTCCGAGGTTGTTTGTAATGTTGACACGAATACAAAGCAAAATAATTTGTATTTATGGAGTCATGACAAATTTCATCTCTGAGAATCTTATCTTACTTTCATCTCTGAAAATCGTCCCAGTCTTGTATATACTGAAAATCAATAATCCACTATAATGGTAAATCAATATGTTTGGATGGGTATCACGATTGGTATATTCGTTGCAGGCTTGGGGATAGGCTATGCGATAAATCAGTATACTGTAACTCCTAACATGATGGCACAGAACATGCAACATATGATGCAAGATCAAACCCAAAGACAGCAATTGATGAGCCAATGGGCACGAAACCCACAGTTGATGAATGACTGGATGATTACAATGATGTCAAATCAACAAACAATGCAACAAATGCATGATATGATGATGAATGATCCTGCTCACATGCGACAAATGCATCAGATGATGACGGACAACCCAGAACACATGCAAACCATGATGCAAATGATGAGTCCAAATATGATGGGCATGATGATGAACGATCCACAAATGCAGCAACAAATGATGAATACTATGATGCAAAACCCTCAATTCATGCAAAGTATGATGACGAATTCACAATTCCAACAAAACTGGTTGGGACCCTGGATAAGTAACAACACTAACTGGCGCAACACAATGAATTCAAACATGATGAATCAAGGAATGATGAGTTCAGACGCGATGAGTCATAATATGATGATGGGAAAACCAATTACTAAAAACAATGACGTTGTAAACACTATAGAAAACATTGAAAGCCTGCTTGATCAGATATCTTCAAAGTACAAGGGTGGAGATAGGAACACAGCGTTTTCACTTGCTAGTACTGCATACTTGGAGAATTATGAGTATATTGAAGGAACAATCGCATCCAAAGATAGACAACTAATGGAAAAAATTGAATTAACGCTAAGAGTCGACTTGAGGAATTTGATTAAAAATGGATCCCCGCAAGTGGATGTCGATTCCAAGATTGATTTAATTAAAGATGATTTGGAAAAGGCAAAGTCATTATTCAAGTAACCTTTCTCTTTTATTATCAAACCTGATTTTTCTCGTTTGTTTTTAATCTCGTGATGTATTTGAATAAATAATGAAGTGGCATTTTGAGGACTTTGTTTATGGTTCCATTGATGGCTCTGTGACAACTTTTGCCGTGGTTGCAGGCGCGATTGGTGCATCATTATCACCTATGGTTATACTGATTCTTGGCTTTGCCAACTTGTTTGCAGATGGATTCTCAATGGCAGTTGGAAACTATCAGGCATCGAAAGCTAGAATAGAGTTCATCCAAAAGGAAAGAAAAAGAGAAGAATGGGAAATTGATAATATGGAAGAATCTGAAAAGCAAGAAATTCGTGATATTTATGCAAAAAAAGGATTCACAAGTGATCTTCTGGACGAAATTGTTCGGGTGATCACTGCAAGAAAAAAAGTTTGGATAGATACTATGATGAAAGAAGAGCTTGGCCTCATTGAGGATGGTAGAAAGCCAACTGACACTGCACTAAGTACCTTTTTTGGATTTAATGTGATTGGACTAATACCTCTAATCCCATTCGTCTTCCTTTATGCTACCGGCTGGCCAATTTCTGTTTCTGATATCTTTTTGTATTCTGTTATTTCTACATGCGGCGCATTTTTTCTGACTGGAGTTATCAAGGGGCAAATCGTCAAGAGATCCCTCTTTCGTTCTGGCTTCACCACACTAATCGTTGGTGGGATAGCTGCAACCGTAGCTTATGTAGTTGGCTATCTGTTAAGCTATCTTATTAAATAGTTAGTAATTTGCCACTGTTTCTTCGTTATGATCATCAAATATTTTGGAAAGCGCACTATAGTACATCTTTCGTACATCTTCTTTATTGCAAACAGTAAACAACTTGATAAGATCAGTTGCAGTTACAACTCCAAGTAATCGGTCTTCATCTATAACTGGTAGCTTCCGTATCTTCCTGGAATACATCAAGTCTGCCGCAACCCAGACTTCATCATCTGGACTGATGTAAATCAGAGGAGATGACATCACCTGCTTTACCTTTGTGTGTATTGGATACGCATGAGCGGCAATCTTTATTGCAAAATCCCTATCCGTCATTATTCCAAGAGGGACATTTTTTTCCATTATTAGCACTGCACCGACTTTCGCCTTTTCCATCGTCTTTGCAGCCTCATTGACAGTAGCTGCAGAATCGACAGAAATTATTGATCTAGTCATTATGTCTTTTACAAGAACCTTAGATGGAGTCTGTGCCATTATTGTATCGACATATGTTTGATATATGAGATCGTATGCGAATTATCAGCACTGAAAATCAGTCCAGATAAGCATTACGTGCCTTTAATTATAGAAAAATCATCATTAGTCAGATTTGGCGGGAGATCTCGTAGAAAAAGCGACATCAAAGAACTTTTTCTTGGTAGTGTCTCCCCCTACGTAGTTCACAAATCCTCCATCCCAGTTTTTGTTATGAAATAGCAAACGGAATGATTCTCAAGCATGATATTCTTGTCTGACGTATTTAATCATCAAAAATTAACACCGATGATATGCTGATAAAAAACCCAAGTTTGCATAGTGCGCTAGTAAAAAAAGCGATAACGATCACACCTCAGACAGGCATACTTGACGCAATCGAAGTAATCCAGAAATACAAAATTGGAAGGCTTGTGGTCATAGACAGATCCAGAAAACCAGTTGGAATCATAACGGAAAAAGACATGCTTAAGGCGCTTTATCCACTGGATAGAAAACCACTCGGCTCAATTCAAGTGGCGGATTTGATGTCAAAAAATTTGATTACTGTCACAAAAAAAGATTCTGTGTATAGATGTGCAAAGATAATGAAAGACAACAACATAAGCTCTGTAATCGTGTTACGTGATGATGGGAATTTTGATGGAATTTTAACAAAGACTGATCTTGTTTTTAATTTTTTAAGTCACGAGTCTACTCAGCTCAAAGTATCAAAAATTATGACGACCAAGGTTGTTACTGCATCTCCAAAAGACTCTTTATTCTTAGTTGAAAGTATGCTGATCAACAACAAAATTTCCAGAGTCGTAGTTACACAAAACCAAAAACCTGTAGGTATTGTCACTCATCGAGATTTCATTCCAATAAGAATACCAAATAGGCTTGGTATGTACACTGATCCAAATGAATTAAGAGATGTGTGGTATAGCCCACACCCAAGCCAATTCAACATAAATCAACTAGGCTATGTCCTGACATTCAGGGCAGAAGATATCATGACCAAAAACCCAGTAACGATAGAATACGCTGATGATGTCTCTATGGCGGCACTTGTCATGTATAGGTATGGCATAAGCGGAATCCCTGTGGTAAAACAATCCAAGCTTGTAGGAATAATCACCAAATCTGACATTGTATTTGCATTGGCAGAAGAGGCTTGATATTTCAGTCAGTCTATAAAATAACTGATCATCTAAAATGATGCACGATAGATTGCACGCAGGAAAGCTTCTTACAGAAAAACTAGTTGATCTTGTAAAAAATAAAGACTGTCTTGTTCTTGCCATACCTCGAGGAGGCGTAATTGTGGGCGATGAGATTGCCAGAAGACTAAGCTTATCATTAGACGTAATAATTTCTAAAAAAATTACTCCGCCCGATTATCCTGAATATGCGGTGGGCGCAATAACATATGATGGCGTACTATATTATGGACATGAATGGGAACGATATTCCAACGATCCTAGATTTGCAGCCGAAATAAATAAAAAGAAAATGGAAGTCACGAGACAAATTGAGGCATATCGCGGAAACACCAATTACAATTTTGATGACAAGACGATAATTTTAGTAGATGATGGAATAGCGACTGGCGCTACTGTCTGTGCTATACTTCAATGGCTATTGAAAAAACAAGTCAAAGAAATAATTTTAGCAACACCAGTAATCCCGTTTGTCACCAAGGAAATCATCAAACAATTTGGGATCCAAATAATTGCATTGAAAACTCCAATGGAGTTTTCTTCAGTTGGTCAATTTTACAGAAGGTTTGATCAGGTGCCTGATCAAATAGTTGTAAGCATACTGGAAAAATACAAGCCAAAATGATTTTAATATTATCTTACAATCAAAACTGCACAGTCTGCTAGCTCTGAAATCTTTCTACTAACACTTCCAAGTGTTTTGATCCGACTTATTCCTTGTAAACCTTGACTTCCAATTACTATGAGATCTGCCAATTTTTGTTTTGCAGTTTTGAGTATTTCTTCAGCTACATTCCCATTAACTATTATCTTGTAGTTGGCTTTCACTCCTTTTGATCTGCAATAAACAGAAGCTTGGTAGTTTAATGTCTTTTCTGCCTCTGCTTTTGCCGATTTGATTAATCTGGATCGTAAGCTGCTTGCCGATGTATTCTTGGTGAATCCTAACAACGATCCTGGGGGAATCACATTACTGACAGTTACCACCGTGCACAAATAGAGTACACTGTCTGTGTTCTGAGCTATTTTTATTGCCTCATCTAGCGCTCTTTTTGCAAATTTTGAACCGTCAAATGGAACAAGTATTCTTTCATACAACATGATTCGTACCTATTTTACTATCATTACAGGGATACGTGCCTTGTGAAGGACTGCATTTGATACACTTCCTAAGAATAGCTCCTTTACTCTTCCCTTTCCTCGTGCACCAATTACTATCAAATCAAACTTTTTGGATTTTGCAGTATTTATGATATGTTCTACTGGGCTTCCAAAAGTTATCGTATACTTGAACAAGATTCCCTTTTTTGCTGCACGAATCTTTGCACTTTCCATAAATTTCCCGGCTTCTTTTTTCTGATAGATCTCATATGGTACAACAGATGGCATAAAACCAGTGGGAAGAAATGAAATCGCGTGAATTCCCAAAATAGTGGCATGGCATGCGCGAGCTATCTCAATTGCAATATCTAAAGCATCAAAGGAAGTTTTGGAACCGTCCATTGGGACAAGAATTTTCTTAATTTTATTCTGAATCATGGTGTGTAATTTTTCTTATTTTAATTTAAACGTCTTGTTAAGATTATCACATCTAATAATTGAAAATTATCATATCTGAGAATCGTCTCGTGCCTTTAACTGTGATCAATACGTACGTCATGCTGTACGAGAGCGATCTCGTACGCATAGACGGGAATGTAGGGTGTAATTACCCAACGCGAAGTACTGCGGTATTGTGCGTCTTAGCATTCTCGTCTTTTCAATTTTCGAAATCTTCATTACTGTTAAATGTCGTACTTTAATATTCAAATTTAAATGAAAAACGATTTCTCAAAAATACTTGTTTGCTGTGATGGATCGAAGTACTCCGAAAATGCAATCCTGAAAGCATGTGACTTGTCAAGAAAATACCATTCTGAGTTGATATTGATTCATGTGATTGATAGGACCCGAAAATCTGACGTCTTTGCAGGAAACGAATACACGCAAATTCTGAGAAGATACGCAAAGTCCACACTTGAAAAAGCCAAAAAAATAGCAAACGAGGAGGGTTTTGAGCCAAAAATAGTCACAAAGGAGGGCAACGTGGCAAATGAAATAATAAAGTTTTCAAAAGAAGCAAAAACAGATCTCATAGTTGTTGGAAGCAAGGGGCTTGGAGCAATATTGCAATTTTTCCTTGGCAGTGTTTCATCGAAAATTGCAAATCACGCTCTGTGTTCAGTCTTGATTGTAAAATGATGTATCAAACTTGATAATCATATCTTGCTTTATTAAAAATAAAGAGTATGTGGTTTTGTGGTAATGATTTCAAGTAAAGTAAAACAGATGATTCAAAGACAGCAAATAATTATTGTTGGATCAGCAGATAAATCTGGACTATCAAATGTATCTCCAAGAACTAGCTTCTACGTCGATCAAGATGGTTCGATTTACTGGCTTGAGCTTTTCAAACACAAAACATTTAGAAATTTTCAAAAAAATTCCTGGTGTAGTATAGCTATATTTGACAAAAAAAAGCTATCTGGTTATCAGCTGAAAGGAAAAATAAAAATTATATCTGACAAAAAAACAAAACAAGAAATTACAATCAAAATTATAGACAAACTTACGAGACTTCACAGACAACGGGTTCTAAAATACACAAATGACAAGATTCCTAATGTAATCAAGTTTACTACTAAAATTGTCTATTCGCTTAATCCAAATGAGCTTGCCGATTCTCCCTTGGAATTGGATGCAGACAATGAATCAATGAAATCTTCAAACATGCAGTGGTAAAAGCTAACATGAGCATGCATAATAGAGCACTTTGTATGTTTTGCGAACATCCAAAATCAATTTATGCTGATAAGAAACAATGGCTTATTCATCTTTCTACGCACAGAGAGGCAATCATTCAGCACATTGTGGATCACTTTGAGAAATGTCCCTTGGGCGCATACCCAAAACTAATCAAAGATAAAAGCGAATACGCGTCACACATACGTTGGACTCACACAAAAAAAGAATTGTATTTTTGGGCATACCACAACCTAGTAGAGTCTCAGATTGCAGTCTATCCGTGATCAGTGTAACCGCTTGTAAATTGTCTTAAACTCCTCTGCAATAGTATAGGCCAAATTCTGCAAATGCGTTATTTCAATCATGCTTGTTTTGCCCCTAGCTATTTGTCTCAGTAATGTCATACACTGGTGTATCTTATTGTGACTGTCCTCAGTTGAATCATTTCTTCCGTCAACTATTGTCAACATATGGAAGCATTCGTTAAACTCTAAACAAAATTGCAAAATTATGTGCTCCCAGTTTTTTGTAGTAATGGGAATCCCCATACCCTTTGCCAATTCCTTAAATTCATTTTGTCTTGTTTCAAGCAATAGATCAAGCGATTCTTTTGCCTTTTTTGCTTCGAATCCTTTTAGTTTTTCTAGTATTACCATATAGATGCAAAAAATAATTATGATATTTAATATTTAATGCAAAATTCAGCCTTGATTATCAGTAAAGCATGGTATTATCTATGATAATCATGTTTTAACCTTTTAAACTACAACACAATTGTTTTGTTATGTGCGCGGCACTCGTTCGTGATATAATGAAAAAAAACGTCATATCGATTGACTCATCCATGACCGTTAGCGATGCTGCAAAAATGATGGATGATGCCTCAATCGGTGCAATTATTGTGCTAGAAAATGGTATCGCAGTTGGTATAATCACCGAGCGTGATCTAGTTAGACGAATAATTGCCAAAGGAAAGCCTCTGTCAACAAATGTTAAAGTGGCAATGTCCTCTCCGCTAATCGTAATTAATCCTGATGACTCTGTATGGGATCTTGCGCAATTAATGAAAACGCGTAAAATCCACAGAATTCCTGCTGTCAAAGACAGCAGACTTGTTGGGATGGTAACCACGTCCGATGTTGTCAGACTGTGTAGTATAGGTTCAGGCGATGAGATGAGCAAAATTACGGAGCAGATTCTTTTGCGAATGAAACCAAAGGAATAATGGTTTTGATAGTTAAAAGAAAATAATTACCCAAATTTCATATTTGGGATTTTGATGTGCCGTGCTCAAATCTGTCCCACGGATAAATAATATACTCGTCACCCTTTGTTAATTCTGCATACACTAATTGCTTTGGATAATGTTCTTTTTTTCTTGCAAAAAGAGTGGCATAGACTAAACTGTCTTGGCTGTCGGCCTTTTCAATAATTCTCCTAAATGTTTCACCTGTATCATAAATATCGTCTACAAACAAGGAATCCGCAGGTATTACGTCCTCATCTATTAAAATTTGTTTTATTCCTAATCTGTCTGCTACTAAACGTGCAGGCACTAAACCTCCTCTGCTTACTGTTGAAATGCTACTAAATGAAAACCCTTTGTCTAAAACCTTCTTGACCAATACGGCGGTGCACGACTCAATGTTTTCCCAGCTTTTGCAATCATATACGGTTTCTTTTCTCATAGATTCCATAACAAAGCATCACATTATGGGCTTATCGGTTAACCTTCATAACTGAAACCCAAATGTGATAATTTTACCTTTATTTATCTAGTCCAACTGTTAAATTTCGTTATTGTATAAGGTTAACAAAATTTTAGTCCCGTTGGATGGTTCGGATAATTCCTTTAGAGCATTGGATGCTGCGATTTTTTTTGCAAAAAAATGTGATGCAAAAATAGTCTGTCTTTATTCAGTTGTAATTATTCCTATAACCGAGGCTCAAATGGTTGCACCAGTTCAATTTCAAATTGAAGAGGAAAAATACGCAAGAAATGTTTTAGAAAAAGCAAAGAATCTGGCAAAGCAAAACAACATTGGGTTCTCACAAGTAATCAATTTTGGAAATGCTGGTTATAATATAGTCAGGTATGTCAAGAACAAAGCTAACAAAATTGATTTGATTGTTATAGGCTCGCGAGGAAGAGGAGCAATAAAAGAAATTTTCCTTGGAAGCACATCAAACTATGTCTTACACAAGTCTCATATTCCTGTTACCATAGTAAAATAACCGCACGTGAAAATACAGATTAACAATAAAAACGCAATTGATTTAAGACATTCTTTACTAGGTAAAATATGCGGTTACAAAACAAGGTTGCAATAATAACTGGCGCATCAAGCGATATTGGAATGGATATGTCCACAAAATTCGTAGATGAAGGTGCTACCGTAATCATGCTTGGAAGAAACATTAAATCCCTTGAAAAGGCGCACTCGGCAATAAAAAACAAAGATTCCGCAGTTTCAATATCCTGCGATATTACTGACGAGTCTCAAGTGTTAAGTGTAGTAGAGCAGATTATGGACAAGTACGGCAAAATTGACATTCTTGTAAACAATGCAGCGAAGATCAACGATGCAATTCACTTTCATGAAATGAAAGATTCAGATATTGTGGATTTGGTTAACACAAATATTTTGGGCACATTCAAAATAACTAAAGCCGTAATCGCAAAAATGCTAGATGTTAGAGAAGGCTGTATCATAAACATCGGCTCAATATCTAGCGAGCGCGCAATCCCAAAAGTCCATCTGGCTGTTTATTCTGCAACAAAGGCAGCACTTAGCATGTTTACAAAATCTATCGCAGTTGAGTATGCAAGAAAAAACATCAGATGTAACTGCCTAAACCTCGGAATAATCAACGCTGGAATGATAAAGCCATATCTTGAAGATCCACAAGCAAGAAAGGTCTTGGAGGAAAGACAACCACTCAATAGAATTGGTGATCCTAGAGATGTGTCAAACGCTACCGTATTTTTGGCATCCGACGAAGCCAGATGGATAACTGGAACCATCCTGAATATAGATGGCGGTAAATCTGCATCTGAAGGGTAACGCATTCACTTTACTTTTGCAAAAAATCTGTTTTAACTTAATAGTATGTCTGTAATTTTCAATATTGAATTTTTGCTTTGATGTTATAACTTCTATATACACATCATAAAAGATGGCTCGTAGCAGAATTTTGTATTGCTTAGTAGCACTTGTTACATTTTCGCTTTTAGGGGCAACTTTGCAACACGCAGTGGCAGAATCTGTGCCGGAATGGATCAAAAATACTGCAAAATGGTATGGTGAAGGAAAGATTTCGGAAGCAGAATTTGTAAATGCGATAAAATATCTGATTGACAACAACATCATAGTTCTAGAATCTGGCCAGAAAAAGACAGTAAGCAAGACAGGTCCTTCGTTTGAAACCATTATAATTCCAAATGGCAACTCTAAGGTAGGCAATATTGGATTCTACCTCCCACTAAATTTGGAAATTAATAAGGGAACAACCGTTGTTTGGATAAACGACGACAACATAGAACATACAATACAAAGCCAAGATGAAAAGGGCAATCCGATCTCTTTATTTCACAGTGGATTGCTGAAGACTGGAGAAAGATTTGCACACAAATTCAATGATGCTGGCGTATACCACTACTTTTGCACCATTCATCCTTGGCGAATAGGCGTGGTAACTGCAAGCTAGATACAAACTTTGGTCAAACCACACTTCATAATGAGCGGTTTCCTATAACACAAATTCAAATTTTCTTTCTTTATAGTTTTTATCTAATTTTCCGACAATGGGAATTTTATTCCCACAAAACTTGCATCTATTATCATCATCTAGATCCCACTTTAGAATTTCAAAATTATATCTTCTGATAACAATCTTGTTGCATTCTGAACAATAGGTGTGTTCGTATTTATGGCCTGGAACATTTCCAACATACACATATTTCAGACCCTCCTTCTTTGCGACATCATAGTGATTCTCCAGTGTTTTAATCGGAGTCGGCTCAAATTCCATCATTTTGTATGATGGGTGAAACTGCAAAAAATGAATCGGCATCTCTGGTCCGCATGTGTCGTATACAAACTTGCAAAGTTTTTTCGCGTGTTCCAAATCGTCGCCAACTCCCGGCACAACCAAGTCGGTGATCTCTACATGTATGTTAGTCAGGCTTTGCAAGTGCATCACAGTGTCAAACACTGGTTGCGAATCTGGAATTCCTACGTATTTTCTTACAAAGTTTTTCTCACCATTTCCCTTAAAATCGATAGTTATGCAGTCAAGAAATTCCTTCATCATTCCGATTGCCTCTGGTGTAGAATATCCATTTGAGACAAAAATGTTGAAGAGCCCCCTCTCCCTTGCCAATATTCCGCAATCCCTTGCAAATTCGATGAAAATACTTGGCTCATTGTAAGTGTAGGCCATACCGTGACATCCATAATTTAGTGCCATGTTGACAAGCTCTTCCGGCGTATGATCCGCACCCTCTATTTTTCTTCGTTGGCTAAGATCAAAATTGATGCAATATTTGCAAAGCCAATTGCAACCGGTCGTCCCTATGGAGAAAATGTTTGTTCCAGGTCTGTAATGAGTTACAGGTTTTTTCTCAATCGGATCTATGTGTACTGCGGCAACCTTTCCGTGCACATACAGGACAAGCTTTCCATCCTTGTTGCCTCTAATTCCACACAGGCCGATCTGACCTTCACCAATTTCACAATATCTTGCACACGCAAGACATCTGACCTTGTGATTTGGGAGTCTTTCATAAAGAACGGCTTCTTTTTGCATCGAAATGTTTTATCTTTTGTACGATATTAATTCGGAAAGCAATTATCAACTTTGGAAATTATGTTCTGGGCTAATCTATGACAAAATGATTCGTTTTTCAAATGTCTGATAAAATCTTTGTTGAAACCGTATCGGCAACTCCTACTTTTAAAAAGAGATTTGAGTTTGTAGAAAGAAAAGGAATCGGCCATCCGGACACAATTTGCGACCTAGTGATGAACAAAGTTTCAATAGAATTATCAAAATTATATCTAAAAGAAACTGGCATGATCCAACACCATAACATGGACAAAACGATGTTAGTTGCAGGCCAAACTGAAAATAAGTTTGGGGGCGGCAAAGTCCTAAAGCCGATGAAACTGGTCATGGGTGACAGGGCAACAACTAGCATCGATGGCCGTCATCTGCCAGTTGGAGATCTTGCAATTACCACCGCAAAGTCTTGGTTTGAAAAAAATCTTAGATATGTAAAAGAAGAACACATAGAATATCAGTTGGAAATTGGAACATCATCTGGAGAACTCCGCTCAATTTTCAAAAACCCAAAATCATTTCCGGCAAATGACACTTCCGTACTAGTTGGATATGCACCGTATACTGAGACAGAATTGGCGGTTCTTGACATAGAGCAGTACATAAACTCAAAAAAATTCAAGGAGGAATTTCCTGCCTCTGGCGAAGATGTCAAAGTGATGGGATTCAGAAATGGAAATTGGCTTGATCTTACAGTGGCTATTGCCTTTGTTGACTCGTTTGTGGATTCACAAAAGGATTATTTTAAGAAAAAACACCAAATGCTTGAGGCAATAACAGAATTTGCCAGAAACAAAACCACACTCAAAATTCATGCTGCAATTAACTGCCTAGATGATGAAAACAAGGGGATTGATGGAGTGTACCTGACAGTGCTTGGAACGTCAGCTGACAACGCTGATTCTGGCGAAGTCGGGCGAGGAAACAAAGCAAACCGTGTTATCTCTCCGAGCAGGCCAGCCGGGGCAGAAGCGATTGCTGGAAAAAATCCAGTGAGCCACATTGGGAAAATCTACAACGCACTATCCTTTAAAATTGCAGACGAAATACACAAAAATGTTTCAGGATTCGACGAGGTCTTTGTTTGGATGTATAACATAATCGGTATGCCTGTAAACGATCCAAAAGCTGTTGTTGTCCAACCAATCCCAAAGAACAATTCGAAAATCGACCAATCGCAGATAAATCAGATAAATGAGATAGTCAGTGCTAATCTTGAAAAAATGAACGAATTCTGCAAGAAGTTATTGTCAGAAGAAATAGAAGTTGCGTGATTCATCCTTTTATGACTCCCAATGGAACTAGTTTTGCCACTTTAGTTGCAATCCCAAGATCGTGCGAAATGGTTGCAATGACATCTACGTCTTTGTAAACCTGAGGAGTTTCTTCAACTACGTCATATCTGGTCATTGATTTTATGACGATTCCCTTCTGCTGTAGTTGTTCTATCACTTGTTTGTAATTGTAGTTTTTATGAGCCGCTGTTCTTGACATGAGCCGTCCCGCACCGTGTACCGTTGAGCCAAAGGTGAGTTCGAGCGAATTCGGCTTTCCTATGAGTATCCAACTTGAAGAGCCCATCGAACCTGGAATGAACGTAGGCTGTCCAATCTGTCTGTATTTTTGAGGAATTTCGGTACTGCCAGCTGGAAATGCCCTGGTTGCTCCTTTTCTATGTACTACAACCGATTTTTCTTTTCCGTCCACCACGTGGTCTTCTATTTTTGCACTGTTGTGGGCAATGTCGTACACCAATTTCATGTCAAGATCAGATTCTGACTGATTAAAGACACGCTCAAATGACTTTCTTGTCCAATGAGTGATTGCCTGCCTGTTGCTCCATGCATAATTAAACGCACATTTCATTGCCATTTTGTAGGATTCCCCCTCCTCAGAAGCATTAGGAACACATGCAAGCTGCCTGTCGGGCAACTCAATTCCGTATTTTTGATAGCTTTGTTCGCACACCTTCAAGTAATCTGTACATATTTGATGTCCAAGACCTCTTGAGCCACAATGAATTAGAATGGTAACGTCTCCCTCATTTAGTATTCCCATTGTGTTTGCAGCTTCTTTATCAAATATTTTATCCACCTTTTGCACCTCAAGAAAATGGTTTCCAGATCCAAGGCTTCCAAGCTGTGGCATTCCTCTCCTGTGAGCCTCCTCTGAAACTTTACTGGGATCTGCACCTATCATGCATCCGCCCTCCTCACACATTTCGGCATCTTCTTTGGTTGCGTAACCGCGATTGATCAGCCATTCAACTCCATGCACTAAAACTTCGTCAATCTCTGATCGGCTCAAATGTATACAGCCCTCACGCTTGCTCATCCCAACGGGGATCGACTCAAAAAGATCAGTTATCAATTCCTGTAGTTTTGGCCTCACATCGCTTTCAGTTAGATTGGTTCTGATTAGGCGTACTCCGCAGTTAATGTCATAACCTACACTCCCGGGACTGATCACTCCCTTCACTGCATCCATTATCGCTACTCCGCCCACTGGAAAACCATATCCTTGATGGCCGTCCGGCAACACTACGACATTTTTCTGCACTCCCGGCAACGTTGTCGCGTTGATTGCTTGCTGAATAGTTCTGTCAGACATCATCTTTCCCAACAATTCTTCATTAGCAAATATTCTGACAGGAACCTTCATTCCAATAGAACGATCTACCTCAACCCTGTATTCCAGATCTCTTATCTTGGTAATTTCCATATTCTAAAATCAGAACCTTGAATCACATCATAATGTGTGTGATCTCACTTAGCGGTCTTCTCGTGGTAATCTCTGGTTTTTCAGCAGGTATGCCGACAACTAGCATGGCGATTGCCTTTAAGCCAGAAGGTAAACCTAGAGTATTGGCAACTTCACCCTCAATAAAAGAGCCGACCCAAACAGAAGAAAAACCCAAGGAATGGGCAGCAAGCTGTGCGTATGAACAGGCAATCGTAGCGTCTTGAATGCAATAAAGATCCTCTCCTCGCTTCCCATATTCCCTTGCGGAAGTATTTGGATCAGCACAAAAGACGAAAACCGTTGATGATCTTTCTATAAAATCTTGCCCGTGTGCAGCTACTGCAAGTCTCTTCTTGTCCTCTTTTTTAGATACGACAAAAATCTGATACGATTGTAAGTTTCCTGCAGAGGGTGCCCCCGTTCCAGCAGCAAGAATTTTTTCAATTGCATCGTTTGACATTTTTTGTTCCTTGAATGCGCGTACCGAGTGTCGCGAAGAAATTAAATCAAAAAATGACATGATCCGTATTGGAATGTAATCAATTTAACTGACTTAGTGATTATCATAACTGAAAATAAGCATGGATCTTTTCAAATCTCGTTGAATAGTTATGATAATGGCAAATCTTACAGTAATAGGTGGATCGGCATCGCAAACTTTGGCAAAAAACTTGGCAAATAAGCTGGATGCAAATTACATAAAAGCTAGCGTACGAATCTTTCCAGATGGAGAAAGCAAGGTTACTATTGGAAATAAACCGGCAGGAAAAACAATTGTCGTGCAATCCACCCATCCTCCTGTAGATTCTAATTTCATCCAAACGCTTTCACTGATATCAAAAGCAAGAGAAACATCGTCACAAGTCATTGCCGTCATGCCGTATCTATGTTACATGAGGCAAGACAAAGAGTTTCTTCCAGGAGAGGTCATAACAAGTGCCGTAATCGCAAAAATGCTTAGGGCTGTCGGAGCAAGCAAGATAGTGATTGTGGACATACACAGCAAATCGGCAATCAAGTATTTTGATATGCCAGTAAGAAACGTAAGCGCCGTACCTAAATTAGCCATGTTTTTCAAAAAAATGAAACTCAAAAATCCATTTGTAATTGCCGCTGATCTTTTTTGGGCACCTCAGGCTAGGCAATTTGCGAAAATCCTAGGTACTGAATCATCTGCCCTAAACAAACAGAGAAACAGAAAGACTGGGAATCTGGAAATCAAAAAATCACAAAAGATGAATCTTGTGGGCAGAGATGTGATTTTGGTTGATGATATGATAAGTACTGGAGGTAGCATTGTAAAGGCAGCAGAATATCTTAAAAAACAAAACTGCAGGAATATCTATGTGGCATGTACACATGCTTTGTTGGTTGGAGATGCAGAAAAAAAGATCAAAAACGCAGGAGTCTTGCGAATAATCAGTACAAATACAATTCCTGGAAAAACTAACGCGATAGATGTTTCTGATATATTGGCAGAATCTCTATGATCAAAATTTGATCGTTTATCTTTCCAAGACAAAACTTCGTTTCAATGTAGGCGTTTCTTTTATTGTTCTTATCATCATGTCCGCTCTTTTTCCAATTCCTATTGGCTCTAGCTCTTTTAGTAGATCTTGTGCCCTGCTTAACTTGCGAGATTTTTCAGCATAAACTGTGAACAGAATATCATCCTTTGATACGGGATCGCCAATTTTTTTGTTAAAAATTATTCCGGCTCCCTTGTCTTTTGGTGCTCCCGCACTTCGAGCTATTTCGACAATTGCACTGTTGCTGATCCATAACACCTGCCCCTCACTCTTTGCCTTGACTTTGAGCGTCTCCCTTCCTATTGGAATGTCATCAGGTTTTATGGAAGAATTGCCACCCTGTGCACTGATTATGTCTCTGAGCTTTGTCTCTGCCTTTCCTGTCTTTATGATGTCTTTTGCCAAGGCATAACCGTTCTTTTTTCCAGTAATCTCAAAGATAGCGCCGGCAATACTGCATGCCTTGTCTATCAAGTCAGGTACGTTGGATTCGTTCATCAAAACCTCTAATGCCTCTCTTGCTTCAAGTGCAGGGCCAATTGCATATCCGACAGGTTGTTCCCCATATGTAATGACACAATGCGTGTGTATGTTCAACCTCTTTCCAATCTCAATTAGATCCTTTGCAAGATAGTCCGCCTCGCTTATTGTTTTTACTTTAGAGCCCCTTCCCGTCGGTATGTCAATTACCAGATGTGTTGCACCAACTGCTTTTTTTTTACTCATTATGGATGGCAACAGCAATGGATCTATGTATAGTGGATATTCTGTTTTGACAAAAATATCGTCTGCTGGTGCAAGATCCAACGCGCCACCCCATACCAAACAACCGTTACACTTTCTAACTACTTTTTTCATTTCGTCATGAGTCATACTCACTGGCATCAAAACTTCGGCTCTATCTGCAGTTCCTGCAGCAGATGTTATTGCCCTTGACGAAGTTTTTGGAATCACCAAGCCTGCAGCTGCAACAATTGGCACAACCAAAAGTGTTGTCTTGTCTCCTGGCACACCTCCAATACTGTGCTTGTCCACTACGACTCGGTTTCCAAGTTTCAGCTGTTTTCCAGTTTCAACCATTGCCAAGGAGAGACTAGTGGCCTCATCAAGATCTATTCCATGAATATGCAACGCAGTAACAAATGACGCAATCTCACTTTCATTGAGGTTTCCGGTAACCACTCCTCTAACAATTTCAAAAATTTCATCACGTAAGAGCTTTTTCCCATCTAACTTGGCTCGAATAAATTGCAACGATTTTGGGAATGTAGAAATTTCAACATCGACGACATTTGGAACGGATCCAAGTAGCGATCTGATCTCTTCAGTTATCCCGATATGACCTTTTTTGACTGATTTCGTGGCTACGTTTACTATAGCTGTGATTCTTTTTTTTGACTTTAATATCACTCTTCCAGAAGCAGTTACTCCGATCTCATCGGCATCTACCTTGTTTAGAAAAACTACTGGTTTTCCGCCGGACTCAATGCCCAATATGTCAATTTTTAACTGCAATGACATGCTGAATGAACGATGGCATTTTACATATTCAGTAATTATCAAGAGTGATTTTTGGCAAGTCATATTTAATCATCTTTTATAAACTCTGAATGGTGAAAAAACAACTTAAAATTCTTGTACCGTTGGATGGATCAAAGAATTCACTAAGGGCCTTGGACACTGCAATAGTGCTTTTTAAGAATCAGGATGCTGTCATTACTGGACTACATGTGATTCGTCTTCCAGTTGAATTCAGCAAAGAAATACGAAAACAATACATAAAAAATGCTCAAAGCATAATGAGAGCTGCTTTAAAACACACAAAACAGCACGGTGTTAGATTTGTAGATAAAATACAACATGACGGATACATAGGAAACATGATTGTAAAATTTGCGCATGATAACAAGTTTAATTTAATAATCATTGGGTCACGGGGACCCCACCCGATAGCAGAAATGTTTCTTGGAAGCGTTGCAAATTATGTGATTAACAAGGCAAAGATGCCAGTTTTACTTGTGAAATAATTATTTTCAGTGTTGAAAATCGTAAAATGCCATTTTATCCTATTAACTTCCATTTGTAATCATGAAAATTAATGAAAAACCAGACGAAGACTACGAAGAAGTCAAAATAGGACAGCTCGGTTTATTGGACTCAATGACAGGTGTGATGACTCTTCGATCATCAACTGGAAAACAGCTTCAAATAACTGCTTTTTCTGCAGAGATTGCAGGGTTTATTGCTAATTTTTTGGATGGAAAGCGCGAAATTCTACCCACAATTTATGGCATGTTTGAGCAAATGTGTGAAGAAAATGAATTGTTTTTGGTTAGAGTAAAAATCTATGAAAGTGGGGGTATTTTTCGCGCAAACCTCTACTTTACGGGTAAAAAAGAAGTGATCCTACGAAGCTACAGATCTTCCGACGCAATTGCACTTGCAACATTTTACAATGTTCCAATTCTAGTCAGAAAAAATCTCTTAAAAGAAGAATCGAAAGAATCCAACAGCAATTCAATGCCAGTAAAATGATCTTATCGTCTGATCTGTATCTGTAAAAATAAAAAAGAGCTATTTTTTTAGCTCAAGTGCGAGCTGATTTCGCAATAATTTAGCATGTTTTTCTTCATCTGCTATGATGGCTTTCCAAACCCTTTCAGAGCCTTCACTATCACACTTGTTTGCATCTTCCACGTAGCCTTTTGCATGTGATAAGAACTGAAGTTTTTTTGCAAGCTGTTTTGTCATATTATAGCAGTTGTCATCTAAACAAGGTTTTGTCATGGATGGATTTCTCACAAGACAAATTTAATCACCACCACGATTATCAATAATGATAATCCATACAAAAATTTGATTTACTATCTATTGAAATGTTTGTTTTCCCTACTACTCTAAATTTCAGAACATCTTAAAAATAATTCAAACGTTGTACGAATCAAATCAACCATAAGCTGAAAACAAGGGAAGTTTTGAAGACTCGCTTGGTTTTATAGAGTAAATTTCTTTTATTTTTAATGCCCAAACTGAGACTGGCCCCGAATCAAATTTGAGCTCTTTTAGCTTTTTTGCACATTCCGCAATTAATTCCGGATCTGTTATTTCCTCCGCATCTCCCTTCAATTGGAATCCGCCTCTGTTTGTTTTGTCAACAATTGCCGCTGTCACTTTTGGCCATCGTTTGATGTTCGCGAATGTCTTGTTTTTGTATGCATCTGCAAATACAATCTTGTCAGCAAGTATTGCCATGGCATATCTTGGTGAAATATTTGGTATCCCAAAGGCATCTATGGTTGCAACTATCACAACATTGCCTTCTTTTGCAATAAGATGGATTATTTCATCGCTAATCTGATTCAAAAACTACATCCCCACAAATTCATCTTGTTACCTTACTAATAACACAGGACATTGTGCCAACTCGGAAACTTTTCTACTGACACTTCCAAGTGCCATTATCTTACGAATTCCTGAAAGTCCCTGACTACCCATGACTATCAGATCTATCTCAGTTTTTTTAGCAAATTTGAGTATTACATCTGCAGCTGATCCTATGACTACTTTGTAATCGGCGTCAATGTCTTTTTCCTTACAATACAATACTTCGTTACGAAGTGCGAGGTCGCTTTTGGAAGATGCGTTTTTCAAAACTTGCTGAAACTTTTTCATTTCCATATGGTAATCTGGATCATCATGAATTGGTGGTATTGCCGTTAAGGCATCTATTACATGAAGCAAGTATATTTTAGAGCCAAATTTTTTTGCAATCTCAATTGCCTCCTCAAGAGATTTTTTGTAATGTTTCGAGCCATCATATGGCACGAGAATCCGTTCGTATTTACCACTCATAAAAATGAGTTAACTGCTTTCGTATAATACATTATAGGGAAATATCACGCTTGATAATCATGTCTGGGCTTGACAGTAAAAATGTAAATGATCTCAGATTATGTTTCTTCCACTTTCCTTTGTTGCAATATCAAAGGCTTCTTCCACATTAGTTACGAAGATCTTTCCATCTCCCCTGTTGCCTGTGTGTGCCGCATCAATAATTGCAGAAACAACAGCTCCAACTTTTGAGTCATCCACCACTATTATCACCGTGTTCAGTGCACTGAATTCTGCCTCATGTCTGGCCGTTCCTCTGGAGCCTTGTATTACTGGCCTCTGGCCGGCTCCGACTCCACGTGATTGGGTAGATGTGATTCCGCCAACGCCGACGGCCTTTAATGTGCTCACAACATTGCTGATCTTATCTGCCTGAATGATTGCCTCAATTCTTTTCATGCCTAAAGGGCACGATTCTAACTTAAACATCAATCGACGATTATCATACAAGGTTTTGATGTGTTTGTTGACTGACTATCTGTTTTTTGCAAATGATCCTTGATGATCGCTAAGGCAACATTGGCATTCTTTTTTGTAACATTCTTGTACTGATTCGTGTCCACATGATCCACAATTGCACGTTTTGTCTTCTCTCATTCTTCTAAAGAAGATGCCTTTCTATTAAAATGAATTACTGATTACTAGTGTTGATTATGATGAATTCCAAAAACCTAGCAAGATTGTATGGTACATAATTAAAAAATGAAATGTTTAGATCTGCCCATGACTTGAAAAACTAAACTGTTTTTGAATAGTTTGGGCTGCTGATGGAGCCTAGATCGTCTCTTCTTGCCAGATTTCCTTCAAAAAGACCTTTTCCTATGTGTATGCTATCTATGTGAGAGGATAATATTTTCTTATCATCAAATATTGAGGAACAGTATGGGCATCTGATCTTATTTGGAATTTCAAGTTCAGGCAGAGCAATAGAATAGTCGGTCATATTTCCTACCATTGTTTTCTGAGAGATTATTCCTATGGGCCTATTATCATCAGTTACGATTAGTCTACGAATATCGTTTTTACTCATTAATGATATGGCTTCCCTTACCTTTGCATCTCTATGAATGACAATGAGCGGTTTATGCATGATTTCTTTTATTGTAGTTTTGAGAGGATCTCTTCCTTTTGCAACAACATCATAAAGTATATCTTTGTAAGTCACAATGCCTGATATCTCATTATCTTCAAGAACGATTACGCTATCTATTCCATTTTCAATCATTGTATTCACTGCATCAGTTACTGTTAGTTCACTCACTTGTGCTAACAATCGGGTCTCCATAAATTCAGAAACTGGTCTATCAAGGACATCTATCATACGCATATCCATTCACATGTCTTGTTTTAAATCTACGAACAATTATCAATATTGAAATTCAGGCATATTTCACTACAAATCCATGCAAAAAGAACATTTGATTTTCAATTTTGATATTATGGATCTTACTAATATTATGCGATCTGAGATGACTTTGCGTGCTAGATAATTCTAAAGAGATCGAAATAATGAAGAAAACTGCGCACAAGAATTAATCATGAATGCTGAACATGCAGTAAAGGATCTTTTTACACAATTTCAAACATCAGAAAATGGCTTAACTAATGGTGCTGCAAGAACAAACCTGATACAATACGGTTCAAACGTCCTAAAGCCAAAAAAGAAAACAGATCTATTAACACTATTTTTCATTCAATTCAAGAGCCCTATAATTCTGATCCTGATCTCTGCATCGGCGTTATCATTAATTCTTAAAAATTCCACAGACGCAATAATAATACTGGTCATCGTTTTTGTAAGTAGTTTACTCGGGTTTTGGCAAGAAAGAGGAGCTACAAACGCAATCAAAAAACTATTGTCTGTAGTTCAGGTAAAAACAAATGTTCTTCGTGATGGTAAACAAGAATCAATTTTTGTTGAACAAGTTGTACCCGGAGACGTAGTTATTCTTACTGCAGGAGATATGATTCCAGGAGACGGGATAATTCTTGAATCTAGAGATCTCTTTGTAAACGAGGCTACACTAACAGGCGAAACGTATCCTGTGGAAAAACACGCGGAACAAAACATTCTGCAGACCGTCGCTAAGGAACGAAAAAACCTGCTCTTTATGAGCAGTCATGTAGTCAGCGGAACAGCAAAAGCGCTCATAATAAAAACTTCAATCAATACAGAGATAGGAAAAATCTCTGAGCGATTAAGGTTCAGACCACCTGAAACAGAATTTGAGCATGGTGCACGAAAATTTGGCTACTTTCTCATGGAAATAACCCTGATTCTTGTGATTGCGATTTTTGCAATAAATTCGTATTTTGGACGACCAATTATGGATGCGTTTTTGTTTTCAACAGCACTAGCTGTTGGACTTACACCACAACTACTTCCAGCGGTAATTAGCATCAATCTTTCAAAGGGAGCCAAGAAAATGGCTTCAAAAAAAGTAATTGTCAAGAGACTAGCATCAATTGAGAACCTTGGAAGCATGAATATACTGTGCTGTGATAAAACTGGAACGCTGACAAAAGGCGAGATACAAATAAAATCCGCACTTGATGCTGAAGGTAAAGAAAATCAAAAAATTCGTATCTTTGCATACGTAAATGCGTTTTTTGAAACAGGATTTACAAATCCAATTGATGAGGCTATTCGCACTCAATGTAAATTTGATGTTATGGATTTTCTGAAACTTGATGAAATACCGTATGACTTTATTCGAAAACGATTGAGTATTCTAGTATCACATCGTGATGAAAATCTTCTAATAACAAAAGGAGCATTCAATAACACACTTACAGTATGTGATCGAGCAGAGCTTACAAGTGATAGCATTGTTCCAATATCAACAATAAAAGAAACAATAGAAAGACAATTTGAGGAATTAAGTAACAGTGGATTTCGCATTATCGGACTTTCTTATAAAAAAATTACAAAATCACAAATAAGCAAAGAAGATGAAACTGGGATGATCTTCTTAGGATTCCTTGTCTTCTTTGATCCAATAAAGCCTGACATAAAAGATGTAATTAATGATCTAAAACATCTTGGCATATCGACAAAAGTAATCAGCGGAGATAATAGATTTGTTGTTAAATATGTCAGTGAACAAATTGGATTATCTGAACATAAAATGCTGATGGGCGGAGAACTTCGTAACATTAGCGATGAAGCTCTACTTAATCAAGTAAATGCGGTGAACGTCTTTGCTGAAATTGAACCAAGTCAAAAAGAAAGAATCATTCTAGCACTCAGAAAATCAAGTAATGTAGTTGGGTTTCTAGGTGATGGAGTCAATGACGCGATAGCCTTGCATGCAGCAGATGTCGGTATTTCGGTTGAGGGCGCAGTAGATGTAGCAAAAGAAAGTGCTGACATTGTTCTTTTGGAAAAAGACCTTGCGATTCTTGCAGATGGTGTGGTATTGGGCAGAACCACGTTTGTAAACACGTTAAAGTATGTATTCATGGCAACTAGCGCAAATTTTGGCAACATGTTTAGTATGGCTGGAGCGTCTCTCTTTTTGTCATTTCTTCCTTTATTGCCAAAACAAATCCTACTCGAGAACCTCATGACTGATTTTCCCGAATTAACAATATCTACGGACAAAGTGGATCAAAAATTGATCCAGCAACCAAGACGCTGGGACATCAAATTCATCCGTAAGTTTATGGTTACGTTTGGTTTTTTGAGTGTCGTATTTGATTTTCTTGCATTTGGTGTATTCATATTGCTACATGCCACTGAACAGGAATTTAGAACTGGCTGGTTCACTGAATCCATAATATCTGCTTCCATAATTGTACTCATAATTCGTACACAGAAACCGTTTTTCAAAAGCAAACCGAGTAGTTATCTGCTGCTTGTAACTTTATTCATAGTAGGGGCTACAGTGATCTTTCCGTTTACGCCTCTTGCAGAAATATTCGGTTTTGCAGTAATATCTACATCATTCTATATTTCTATAGCAATAATCATAACGCTATACGTTATAAGTGCAGAAATAATTAAAAGAAAATTTTACTCAATGATTGGAACCTGATATCTGAGTGTATAATTTCTTCTGTTGAAATCTAATTCATCATACTGTGACTATTTTTAAAACAAATTACTCTTCTGCAACAGTCTTCACGATGTCTGATTTTGTGACGATTCCGGCTAGTAGCGATTTTCTGACAACAGGCAATCCACTGATTCCATTTCTGATCATAAGAAGAACTACTGTAGAGACATCCTCGTTCACACCGACAGTGATTGGGTTTGGTGTCATGATGTCTTCTGCCCTGAATGACAAAATGTATGAAAGCTGATTCACCTTAAATTCATCCGGACGTGGGTTTAACCTAAAATCTTCAACTTCTTTTGGGTCTGCAAATTGTCGTATCCATCTTGGCATCTTTGCAGGAATAAAATCTCTGTTTGTGATTATTCCAACCGGTTTCTTGTTTCTCTCTACTACTATTCTCGATATTCTATATTTTACAAGAAGACTCTCCACCAAAAGAAGCGAGTCTGCAGGCATGACTGTGATTACATTCGGAGTCATTATCTGGGAAACCTTTAGTGGTCCAACAGACTGGGTCAAAAACACCGACGCAATGTCTGTTTTTGTGACTATTCCGGCCAAGATGCCGTTTTCTTCTAGTACCAGAATGGAGCTAATCTTGTGATTTTGCATCAGTTTTGCACATTTGTAAATTGTATCGTTCCTTGTTACGGTAATCAAATTTTTTGACATGACATCCCTGACTAGAACTTTTTCAATTGATTTTCCTCCAATTTTGTAGATCGCCCTTACAAAGTCCTTTTCCGTGATTATTCCGACCGGTTTTTTGTTATTATCGAGAATTGGAAGCCTTCCAACTTTGTGTCTAAGTAGAAATTCCCTTGCCTCAAGCAAGCTCGTATCGTTTGTTATCGTAACCGAATTCCTGATCACCTGATCAAGATTTGGATTCTTTAGCTTCATGATTGTTATTTATCAACGATTGTTAAATATATCAACAAGAATATCATATTTGAATATCAAATCTGAATATTGACATCAAGTTATATTACTGATTTAAATTGGTCTGATTTAGGTATACGATATGAGTTTAGATGTAATCCATGAACACATGAGTGATGTTGTTAACACAAAAGTTCGTTCAATAATTAGTAAAGCCACATTGATTGAACCGTCAGATACGTTGTCACAAGTAATAAACAAGATCCTAAATAACAACACTTTTGACGTTTTCTGTCAAGAGAAAAATCACACTCTCACCGTAAACGTACGAAAGCTAATTCAACACAAGTATTCAGTTCCAATGAGCGTTACCGCACTACTGAATCCGATTCCGAGCCTTTCAGAAAATGACACTGTGGGAAAAGCAGCCGACATAATAACTCATAATGGAGTTCGCGCCGTGCCTGTTGTCAAAGACAACAAAATAATTGGAGTGGTGGAAGCAAAAAGCATTCTTAAACTAATTTCAAATAAAGACAATAGGTGGATAACAGCAACTCAAATCTTTACACCAGATCCAGTAATTATCGACATGGATACTCCGTTAAGTACAGCAAGAAGGATACTGGTTGATAAAAAATTTGATCACTTGCCAGTCATAAAAAAGGACAATGTGTCTCAAGTTCTGACATCAAACCATCTCTTGAGCATAATATCCACACCTGAACGCGTTGGGAGGAGGGATCTTGGCTCAAGCAAGATACGAACACTTGAATCCCGAGTAGGTAGCCTCGGCACAAATCGTATGGCAATGTGTGCCCCGCTTGATGATCTTAACAGTGTGGTGGATTCAATGCTTCATGCAGACACAACATTCTGTCTTGTGTCATTACGGAATAACCTTCACGGAATCATCACATATCGTGATATTCTTAATCTACTTACTACAAAACTGAAAAGCACGGTTCCGCTTTTCATTGTTGGCATGCCGCTTGACGACAACGCTGATATCATAAAACAAAAATTCGTAAAAGCTCTGGATCGACTTCAAAAAGTATATCCCGACATACAGGAGGCCAGAGTTTACATAAAAAAACTTCATGGTGTAAACAGTCGGTACAACTATGAGGTATCTACTACAATACTGACGCCACATAAGAGGCACATCTTTACAAGAACTGGATTTGAGCTGAGCAAAGTGACTGATGAGATAGTACACCTATTAATCGAAAGCCTCGCAAAGCATACAAAAAATTCAAAAAACCGTTACAAATTCAGTATTAGAAAGATGGAAAGATAATCTAATTATCACCATTGAAAAAAGTAAACTCGCTTTTATGTGATTGAAATCACTCTATATTGCTTGGAAACAAAAACGGCAGCAAAAAAATTACAGGCTGAAAGAATTCTAATACTTGGGTTTCCAGGAAACGGTCTGATTGGGACTTTTACCCTATCCTACATCATACAACACCTGAAGATGAAAATAGTTGGGGAGATTAATCATCCCGATCTGCCGCCTACAGTTTTTGTAGAGAATGGGGATGTAATTGGCCCAATTCGGATACACAGAAAGGACAATATCTATGCTATAATCTCAGAGATTCCAATTTATTCCGAACTTTCTTATGACTTTACAGAAGCAGTGCTTGCCTTTTGCATCAAGAACAAAATAAACAAGATCATCGTCCCAAGCGGAGTGGATGCTCAATACGTAGATAAAAAAGACATCAAAACCTATGGTCTTGCAACTGATCCATCGCTTGAGAAATTAATGTATGAAAACGACATCCCAAAATTCATTGCTGGAACAATAATTGGAACCGATGCGGCTATCATTATTTCATTTAGGAATAAGCACATACCACTTCTTGTTCTGTATACCTCATGTCACCCATTCTTTCCCGATCCACAAGCATCAATTCATGCGGTAACCACACTGGCAAAAATATTAAAAATATCTGTGGACACAAGCGAAATCCAAAAACGGGTTGACTATCTTAGAATACAGCACAGAAACCTCATGCAGGAAACACTCGATACACTATACCAGCAGGAACCGCAACTACCATCAAAAGCCCCCCCAATTTATCGGTGATGAAATGACAAGAGACTGGTTTAATGTTGATAGTTTTGATCTCCCAATCTTCCAATTTGGTGATGATTTAGAACAAAAAGTTCTTCGTCCACTATCATGTGTAAGGGAACATGAATCAAAGTGGGTTTTGGAGTTTGACTTACCACTTGTTGAAAAAAAAGACATCAACGTCTATCTTAATGATGACGAAATGGTTGTCGTGGAAGCAAAACTACGCGAAGTATACCGTGATTCCAAGTTTACAAGACACCAATACGAACATTTCAAAAAAAGCATATCGATTCCCAAAAATGCTGACATTAAAAAAATTTCAGCACGCTTTACAAACGGAAGACTCGTAGTCACGATTCCAAAGATATTTCAGGGAACAAAAATAAAAATTGAAGATTAAATTATTTTGAGAAAATTTCTGATATCTTTTCTCTATACTGACTTGCCGTTTTGCCGAATTCTATCATGTCCTCCTCAGTCGGAGCTTTTATGCGCATTGCATACTGGCCAAGAAAGACTGAAAACGCGTTTCCAACAATCAAATTAAAGCATGCATCCGTAAGATCTGTGCCTGGAAATGCTGTTTTTAGGAAAGGAACATATGATTTTGTCTGCGCTAAAAGTAAGTCTAGATGTTTATCCATGTATTCTCGGATCTCTTTTTGTATTGCCATTTGTTACTGGCAAAAGTGTTATTGGTCTTATAAAATCTGCAAGTAAATTATCAAGCCTGATTATAACTTTTTGAAAATCATACTTGAAAATCTTCATCAGATACTTAAGCAATTGGAAGTAAAATGTTCCAATGACTAAACCTGACGAAAAACAAAAAACCGAACTTGTACCATTTTGGCCACTTAATTGGTCAAGTGTGGATAGGGCATTCGATAATTTCAGAAGAGAATTTGAAAAATCATTCTCGTCTTTTCCGGCATTATCATCATCGTTATCAGGCCTAAAATCAATATCGTGTGATATTGTAGATGAGGGTGACAAATACCTGATAAAGTCTGAAATGCCAGGAGTGAAAAAGGATGAAATCAATCTGAATGTGTCTAATAACTCTATCGAAATATCCGCACAACATAAAGAAGAGGAAGAGGAAAAGAAAAAGAACTACCTTAGAAAGGAAAGAAGTGAAGTGTCATATTATAGAACGCTTCCATTGCCAGAAAAAGTTCTATCTGACAAGACGCAAGCAAAGCTTGTTGACGGTATTTTGACTGTCACAATACCAAAAGCTGTGCCAACTCCAAAGCCAAAAAAGACCTCAGTACAAGTTCAATAACTTTTTTATTTTTTAATAATCATGTTCGCTAAAGTCAGAACCAAGCTCTATTGTGGCAATAACCGTCTTTTCACTTGTCTGGCATTTTAGATTCTTATTTGGTAAAAATTCATGGAATATCTCTTTGAGTAATTGTTCTGCAAAAAATGACCATTTCATTCCAAGCTCGTGCTGTATGATAAAATGATGCAAAGCACCTTCAATCCTATGATCCGAATTCATTCCTGAGGCACGCATATAATCCTCAAGTGTCTCAATGCATCGTTTTAGGTCGTACTTTCCTTTCATAAACATGACTGATTCTTTTATGAGGGGAGCCATGACCTGAATCACTCCATCGATGTCTTCGCCTGTCATTTCCTCTCCAAGTGCTTCTAGAATCCCTCTTGGTATTGGAATCATTCCTATTTTGTTTGCAAATCTGTCCCATTTGACGTATTTTTCCAAAATTTGTCTTATCAAAACATTTTGTGAGATGTTCTTCTGCATTGCTTCTGTTTCTAATTCGTCTACAAGCTTTGCAGGAAGTCTATACGTTATGCTTCTAGTTGCCTCTTTTTTTGGAGGATGGGGCTTTCTTTGTGGAATTGATGTATCCAATACTATTACTGTAATGTTGAACTATTTAATGAAATGTCCTGTATTTTTCTAGTAGTTTTCTATGTGGCAAGACCTCTGCAAATGCCCTCACTATGTCAAATTTTGTGACAATGCCAACCATCTTATTTTTTTGCATCACAATTACTGGGACTCCGCCAATATTGTTTCTCACCATGAGGTGTGCGGCAGTTGCCAAGTCGTCATCTGGCTCTATCATTAATACTTCGTTTTTAACAAGATCACTTACTGCCAAGTTACTGGCGGATTCGTTTGGAAGTAGGTATTCTCTTGTCTTGATGGGCTTTTTGAAATAGGAGCTGTGTTTTAGAAATGTATTTGTTGTAATGACGCCTTTCACATTTCCTTCATTATCCGTAATTACCAGTCGCGAAGTGTTGTTTTTGTTAATCATCTCCAAAGCAAATTTCAATGAATCCGAATGACGGCAAGTAAAGACTTTGTCAGTCATGTAGTCCTTTACTTTGTATTTTCCCGGATACATCTTTGCATAAAATCTTGCAATATCTGTCTGTGTCGTTATCCCAACAAGATTACCATCGTCATCCGTCACGATGATTGATCCTATCTTAAACGTCTCCATTCTGGTAGCACACTGTTCTAGGTGATCTTGCTGATTAGCTATTACCGTGATCAAATTCTTTCTCATTATCTCTTTTAATGGAACCTCATCTAGTACCCGCTTCGTGTTGTCGTTCTCAAGAAATCTGTTAATGTCACGTTCCGTTACTATTCCTATCGGCTTTCTGTCTTTGACTATTACTACTCTTTTGATAAAATTGGTCTGCATCAGTACCAGCGCATCGTGAATAAAGCTATGTTCAGTTAACGTAAATACTGGTGAAGAATATAGCTTGTTTTCCATGGTGTTGTAATCTTTTATTGTTGATTTAAGCCGAGTTTTGATTCTCAAGGTTGATTTTAAAAAAATCAAAAATGTTCCTAATTTGATGTATTAGGAACTATTTCGACTTCGACGTTACCTCCATTAAACACCGATGTCATCGCCTTTACCTTGCTTTTGTATAGGAAGTGTTTTTTTCCTTCTGAGGTAATCGAACCTGAGATTCCAAGAAGCTTTGAATCATGAAGATTCTGTAATCTTCTGTAAACGGTACTGATCGGAATCTTGCACTCTGCACTTATCTCAATTGCCGATCTTGGAACATTCATGGTCGATTCGATTATTGCCCGACAATACTTATCTGACATTATTTCAAGGATTGTATCCTTTTTTTCGTCCTCAATTTTTCTTCCCACAAATTGTATTTGCATGACATGGGTTGATCACTTTTTGATATAACTAGTAGGACTGCTTTGCATTGCAGTGCACTCTAACTGCTTATCTTCAAACTTTCGTGCCTATTGATATGATTGAGACCCAATTTCCGAAGTTTAAATGGGGAATGATCTCCGAGCAAAATTCTGGGCATACCAAAGCCGAATGGGGAACAAAAGAACAAAAGCCAAAAACCAGAAAAATAATTGCCTATACTATTGCTTGGGATGATCCAAATGATTCCTTACTTGACAACTAAGACTGGCATGTTTGCCTTGTGCAAGACATAGTTTGATACGCTGCCAAAGAAGATCTCTTTTACCGCACCTCTTCCTCTCGCACCAATTACTATGATGTCGAACTTTTTGTCCTTTGCGTACTTGACAATCGTATATCCTGGATCGCCAAACGATATTTTTTTCTCAAATATAATCCCATTTTGTGCGCAGTGTTTTTTTGCAAATTCCATGTTAGTATCTGCATCCTTTAGTAACTCTTTTTCCGGATACTGTATTTTACGATATGTAGAAACTGGCACTCTTGGCAATACATAGATCCCGACAATTATGGCCTGACACTGTCTTGCAAGATAAATTGCATTATCGAGGCCTCTGATGGAGTTCTTTGAGCCGTCTAATGGAACTAGTATTCTCCTGATTTCGGACTTTAGCATGCATGATTACTCTCCAAATTGTAATTAAACTAGATGCTACATTATCATTACTGATACTCAGATGCGTAAATTTCATCCAAATTGTTTACTCTGCTGAATAATTAAAAAAATAATTTTTAATATGGCTCAAAACTGGATCAAACCATGTTGCCAAAAATCTTGCTGTTCTCATTATTGTTGATATTTGCATTTTCGTTTCAATTTGCACATGCCCAGCATCATGGTGGTCAACAGGCTCCACCGGTAAGCTTTGGTGATAAGCAGGTTACAGTAAGTGCGGCACTTGAGCCTGCTGACTACACTCCGGGAATAGGTACTGCAAATCTAAAAATCAGATTCTTTGACAGTGATAGTAACACAAACATTGAGAGAGTGACATATAGGGTTGGAATCTATTTCAACGATCAACTAGTTGCAAACCAGATGTTTTTTGACAAAGACGGCGAACTTGACCTGAAAGTTCAACCAGTATCTGGTTGTGAAGAGCAAGAACTTTGGAGATGCACAAAATACGAGGGAGAGAAGGATCTGATTGTTCCAAGTGCATTGACTTCGTCAGGAAATAATCCTCCGATAATTACGGGACCTGTCTTTGACAAAAGTGGAACATATGTGCTCAAAGTTGCCATTATTGGTGCAACAAACCCGAAAACCCAGACTGCACAAGACATTAATTTTGAAACGAACATCAACATAGCCCAAGCGCAAAAATTCTCACTCAAAACAGCAAATGGCGAGACCCCTGTAACGGTAAAGGCATTTCAAGACCAATTATCCAGCTTGCAATTTAGTGAGCCAACAAATTCGTTATCATTTGTGATGCCGTTCCATTGGGAGCACGCAGAGCATGTGCAGCTTGTAAGAAACCAAATTGAAATCCCAAAAAGTTTTACTCCCTATCAAAATGTGAATGGCTTTAAGGGAACCGTGAATGGAATCCCGCTCTTTTCAAAGGATATACAATTTGATCCATATTCAAGCAAGGATACAAACATAATTCACTTCCTAGTGACTGGAGAAGAATTACAGATAATCAACAAACAAAATGTTGACCAGCATTCAATGCTTGTCGAAATCATCCCAGAATCTACAAATGTAATAAAATCATCCAACATAAAATTCTCAAACGGATACAAAGCAACCGTATCATATGACACTCGATATGGAACAAGCAAGGACATTTCATTTACGTTTGCATTTTTTGATCCCTCCGGAAATCTTGCAAAAGATATCCGGTACGCGTACAGCGTAAAAGATTCTTCAGGAAAAGAGTTTGTAGTTAACGCTGGGGGCAATCCTGATCTGCTTGGGCTTATTGTCCCAAGCGGCGTGGACTCAAGGCTCGTCACAATTCCATCAAAGGGAACATACACTTTACAGCTGGTCTTGACAGGTAGTGGATTTCTTGACTTTGATCCATTTGTGCCTGCAAGTATGCAATTTGACATAAGCGATACAAAGTCAGAAACTGTATCTTCCTCCGCACTTACAACGAAAACTGCCATCCCGAACTGGATTCGAAGCAACGCAAAATGGTGGGCAGACGGCACAATCGGTGATTCTGATTTTGTATCTGGGATTCAATATTTGATAAAGCAGGAAATTCTAAAGATTCCACCGACATCATCTGGCCCGGCTTCTAGTGCAAATCAAATCCCGTCTTGGATAAAAAACAACGCAAAATGGTGGGCAGACGGCACAATATCGGATGACGATTTCATAAAAGGAATCCAATTCCTAGTTAGCAAAGGAATAGTCAGAGTCTAATTCTGAAATATTAGATTTGTCGGAAAATATTCATCCTGTGACCTAGATTGCTTTTTCCCCTTCTGATCCTGTCTTGATGTCAACCGTACGTAGTACTGGATGAACAAAGATTTTACCTTGGGTCGCATTTTCCCGAATTATCTTGATTGCCTGCTCCTCCATGCTCTCTGGAATGAGCACTTCTAGCACATATTTGTCACCAAACTGAGGTACAAAAACCTCGGTTCCTTTGGAGGCGTGAATTTCTGGGGGCGGGTTCTTACCGCGCCCTCTTTTTTTTGAAACTGTCAGTCCGCCTACATTGATTTGTTTTAGGGCCTCACTGATTGACATTACTTCATTTTTTGGAAGGATTATCTCCAGCCTTATCAAGAATTTTTCTGATATCGTTCATAGTAAAATATCTTTTTTTGAATTCTACATTTGATAACAAGTGATTATCGTTTGATAGTCATCTCTAGGAATCTACCTCACAATTATATATTAAAAATAATTCGAAACGAATGTGCCAATCGACAGTGGTGACACAGCATGGATACTCATAGCTGGCAGTCTGGTACTATTGATGATTCCAGCTCTTGGACTTTTTGAAGCAGGATTGCTAAGGAAAAAAAACACAGTTTCAATTTTCATGCAAATATTCACTGGGCTGGCACTTTTGAGTGTGATGTGGTTTATCTTTGGGTTTAGCTTGGTGTTTGGACCTGACACTGGAGGTATTACCGGCAATCTTGATTATGTTTTTCTAAAGAATGTCCCATTCAATGACTCATTACACTTTGCTCCGACCATTCCAGGAGTTCTTTTTGCAAAATTTCAGCTAATGTTTGCCGCAATCACGCCACTGTTACTTACTGGTGTAATTGCTGAGAGAATGAAATTCAGCTCATTCATATTGTTTATTGCAGCTTGGTCTGTTTTGATTTACTATCCACTAACACACTGGATTTGGGGAGGGGGATGGCTTGGTGCACTTGGAGTATACGACTTTGCAGGAGGAATAGTAATTCACACAAGTGTAGGAATGGGAGCACTTGCAGCAGCGCTGGTACTTGGAAAAAGAAAACATTATGGTCCTGCAATAATGGTTCCTCACAGCATCCCAATTGCAGTCTTGGGCTCGTCATTACTCTGGCTTGGCTGGTTTGGATTCAACGCAGGAAGTGCCCTTGCCTCAGGTGGAGTCGCAGGAAATACAGTAATTGTAACTCACATGGCTTCATCCATTTCTGCACTGATCTGGGTTGGCCTCTCATGGATGAGAACTGGAAAACCAAGCGTCGTCGCAGCAATAAATGGGGCAATTGCGGGACTTGCGGGAATTACACCTGCGTCTGGTTATGTGAGCGTCGAGCACTCATTTGTCATAGGAATTGCAATAGGTCTTGCATCATACTGTGGCGTATTACTAATCAAAGACAGACTGAAAATAGACGATGCATTAGATGTAAGCTCCGTCCATGGAATTGCCGGCATCATAGGTTCTCTGGCAATTGGAATCTTTGCATCCTCTGCAATAAATCCACACGGACCGGATGGCCTCCTATTTGGTAATCCTGCACAGCTTCTAACTCAGGCAATCGGCGTTGCAGTTGCAGGCACACTGGGCTTTGGTGGAACCTTTGTAATACTAAAGGCGCTCAAGTTCTTGGTTGGAATACGGGTATCAAAAGAAGTCGAGGAAGTGGGACTGGACATTGGCGAGCACGCAGAACAGGCATATGCGGAAGAGGAAGAATTCAAACTAGATGAAGACGAACTAAAAAAACTGCGCAAGCCATAAAATCTTCGCATTTTCCTGATGTGAAAATCAGCAATTTATTCATATAAAATAATTAGTTATAGCTGTCATGGTAAAACAGATTTCATGCTCATATCATGAGTCCAAATTTCTAAACAGGGATGATCCTTCAAAACACACTGACATAATTCATAATGGTATGGGTTTGGAGGCAACATTGGGAAGTTTTAGGTTACATAGATTGGTGAATACTCGCACAACCGGACTAATTTTTACAGTCTTATTATTTGCCTATCTGCCAACATCAGCCAACGGAATTGACGCAAACAGTGACACATCAATTCAACAAATCCAGTATCCAGATCTGGCCCAACTAATGATGAAAAAATATCAATTGCAAGTAGACGAAAAAAGTTTTGAAATATTATACCGACTAAGCACGCTTGAAACCACTGCTGAAGATAGCAGCGAGGATTATGATGCCAAAGTTGTATCTATGAGCATTAATTCTGAGCGATCCTCACTAGTAGTCAATCTTGACAACATACTTCATTCCGATGTGATGTCTGTTCGGTTTCCACAAGAATTGTTGTCTGCAGACAAGGGAAAATTCACACTTTTGGTAAATGGACAAGAAAAAGGATACGAGTTTTCCGTATCTGGCAAATACACGAATCTGATTTTTATCGTTACCAAACAAACAACTGAAGTTGAAATTGTTGGAACGAGGGTGATACCGGAATTCACTGGTGGTTTGCTTGTCTTGGCTGCTGCAACGAGCTCATTTTTCATAAAATATTGTTTTAAGAATAAACCAAGGACTCGACTCTAGGCATATTCTTGCATCCTATCTGATAGCAAGGTCAGGCAAATGTCCCATGGACTAATTGCTTGATCCTTAAACACCACATATGGGTGCATCATGCCGAACATAATGCTAGAAAGCTCGTTTATGTTCAAATCTTTTGTAATTATTTTAGCATATTCCAAGCCAAAATCAATCACCGGTAAATCAAGAAAGTTGCTGGTGTTTTTTAGATAATCAAAGTCGGTTACAATTTTTTCAATAATTATACGATCACTTATGAACTGATTTGAGTTTTCCAAAAGCAATTTTCTGGTTTTGTGCTTTAGCATCATGTTTATGATATCGTTTACAGTTGCGCCAACTTTGAAGGTAATTGATTTCTTTTTCGGCATCTCCGATATCGTCATATCCGTCATGGAGCTTTTTCCAACCTCAAGTAACTTGCGAGCTGATATCGCAGAATAACCTCCAATCAAGTTTGGTATTATGGAGAACGCTCGCCCCGTCTTTTTCCATTCCTCGATGACATCTTTGAGCTTTGTTGTGCCTGAAACCTTGGTTATTTGAGCTGACATTACACTTTCTACCTTGCTTTCAAAAAGATTGGATGTTGGATTTGATAAAACACACTCAATAATTTCCCTACCGCCTATAATTCCAAGTGGTTTGTTGTCGCCATTTGTGACAATAAGGGAATCTGTCATGGACTCCAAGTATGGTACGAGCAATGCGATGGCCTCCTGAACTTTACTTTGTTTTTGTACGCTTACGCACGGTATGGTTGTTAACGATAGGGGTAAAAGATCTCTGAGTGCAAATTCGGAAATTTTCATTCAAATCATTGTCAGAATCATACGTTTTAATTCATTTTTTGATTATCAAGCATGATAAACAGTAAATCTTCTTGGCAGGAGAATTCGGCATAATTAAGACAAAGAATTTTCAATAAAATGTGGCACAAATGGCATCAAGGGTTGGGCCTAAGACATTAAAGCGAGTTTTTGGAACCAAAACGCCAGACCCTTAATCTAGCATAATCAAACTTAATCCTAATTCTTAAGTACCATATACGAAATCGTTTGTTAAATTGAAAGTTGTAATTCTTGTAGTGTTTTTGTTGGCAGCAAGTATCTATCCTGCATTCGCTGATTATGTGGAGCCAACCCCGCAGGAACAGCAGTTGTACAACAGGTTGCTTGCAGATTTTACAAAACTAAATGTGCAAAAAACAGATGTAAGCAAAGTGCTAGAGTCATTTTCAGCACCGATCACAATATCATTTCCATGTAATATCGGTGATCTTAACAGCAATGTTACTGCCAACATCAGAACAAAGCTTGCAAAATTTGACAACAACCTGGGACATCATGAAGGAACGACTACCGGTGGTATCTATACCTGGCAATGTAGCATTACATCATCTGATAGTAAGATAGCAATCAACTGTGAAAACGAGCTGATGCTAAACTCCGATGCCATACTGGCAAGCGCGGAGCGAAATCCGAAAATAAAACAAGTTGAGGATCTCGTTATATTGTATCATGAACTGCTTCATGGGCAGCTCATGATTAACGCGATGAGCTCCTCCGACGCATGGCACAACAATGTATGCAACAAAACACCGCAAGATGACCTTGACTACTCGTATACTGATGCAAACCACAAGGTGATAACTCCACTTCAGACCGAGTTTGCCGCACAACTCATCAAGAGTGCAGGGGGCGAAATGAAGGTTGAAGAAGTCATTCCGGAGGAAACCAACTCTGGCGCGTTTACAAAAAAGATTGGTAGCCTATATGACTATCCCGGTTATGTAAAAAACGGCGTAAATGTTTCTGCAAGAGCATATAATATTATGAACATGCAAATCACTTCACAAAAAACCGACATTATGCTTTCTGGCACTTTGTCAAATGTGACTCAATCTGGAATTGTCTGGCTCTACATCTTTGGAAACACTGATGAAAAATCACAAACAAAAATACAGACTATCAATGAAATCCCAGAAACCTCAATAGAAATCCCACCTTGGATCAAAAATAACGCAAAATGGTGGGCAGACGGCACAATCGGTGACTCGGACTTTGTTTTGGGAATCAAGTTTCTAATAGAACATGGTATAATTATAATCCCAGAAACCACACAAGAACAATCCGAGTCTAAGGAAATCCCGTCTTGGATCAAAAACAACGCAAAATGGTGGTCGGAGGGGGCAATCACCGATTCTGATTTTGTTTCCGGCATCCAATATCTGACAAGAAATGGAGTAATGCAGATTGGGCTTACTGGAAATGCAGAATTGACCTCTGCCGTACAACCAGATTCCGCAAACAGTGCAGTCCAAGTAAGCAGTGGGGCCATTCAGCTAAACAACTATCGATTTGAAAAGTCGCCGTATGAGACAATTCACGTAGAGGTATCCGGAATGGTTGATGATCCCAAAACTGGCACAAATGTGATTCTTACAATAACAAAACCAGATCATATCTCGTTTGATCTAAAGGGAATTATCACAAAGAGTGGTGATTTTTCAGTCCCGCTTATGCTTGATGCAAATTCACTGTCTGGGCAGTATGTCGTTACTGCTAAATACAACAATGTGGAAATCGGTACAGCTTCTTTTACCATAGAATAAACGCTTAATTCTAATCATATTTTGAATTCAAATTTTGTGAGCGTATTGTAGAACCGCTAAGATCTGTGATTGTTTTATTCGTATACTTCGACCATTCTCGTTCCGGTCTTTACTAGAATGACTCCAAAGAACGTGGTTATTGCTACGACCATTCCTACTATGGGGAACAGCATATCGCTAATCACATTGAGATCCTTTCCAGTCTTTAGTACAATAAACGAAAATTCCCCTAACTGTGCCATGCTCATTCCTATTGCAAAAGCATACTGTTTTGATGCAGTGAACAATCTCACCCCTGCGTACACTGCAAATATCTTTCCAAATATTACCGCCGCTGTAATTACAACAACTGGAATCCAAAACGTCCCAATTTGGGTAAGATCCATTAGTGCGCCAATGGTGACAAAAAATATCGCAGTAAAGATCTCCTTCGTCGGTGTAATTAGAAGGGAAATGTCTTCTGAGAATTTTGATCCTGCGATAATCACCCCTGCCAAAAATGCCCCAGTAGCTGCCGAAAATCCAAGATTGTACGTCAGAAACGACAGTCCAAAGGCAAGGCCTAAGGCAAAAGTAATTGTGATTTCGTATCGCTCCAGTCTTGCGATTAAATCAAATATTTTTGGAACAATGAATATGCCGAGCGTCAGGGTTCCGGCAAAAAACATACCGATTTTTGCCATTGTCCACACTATCACTGAAAATTCGACTGAGCCACTCATTACCGTAGAGTGCATAGCGCTTAACATGACGATTGCAATTATGTCCTCAATTACAAGCACTCCTGTGAGCAAAAGTGCAGACGTCGTTTCCATTCTACCTGTGTCCTCCAACACCTTGACAATTATTGCAGTGGAGCTGATTGATAGTGCAGCTGCCAAAAACATTGAATCGTAAAAGTTCCATCCAAACGCAGCGCCTATTGCAAATCCAATTCCAAGCATTGCTAAAACCTCAATTACTGCAACTGCGATCCCTATTTTTCCCACTCCCTTGAGGTGTGAGAGTGGAAATGATAGCCCTACGCCAAACAACAGCAAGACAATCGCAATATCTGAAAAATTGTTCAGCATGTCTATGTTTTTGATAAGACTGAACGGTCCAAATGGGCCAATCAGAATCCCTGCCACCAAAAACCCCAAAATCAGGGGTTGCCTGAGGATGTAGGCAAGTGCGCCTACTGCCGCACATGTAATCAAAAGATAAGCCAAATCTCCCAAAAGCTCAATTCCTATGTTCAAATCCGATACCAAAAAACGAATTTTATGATTAGGTTATCTTGCTCATTGTCAAGATTACTTTGCTGTTAGATGTCAATATTCTAACATAACTATGGTCATCGTCTTCCCAAATTGGAAAGAACAAGGCAAATTAGCTATTCGACGGTTACCTAAAGCCAGAGTCTACCATTAGCGCAATAAACAGTACAGAAAGATACGGGCTTGAGAACTTGAAGAGCATCCACGATGCCTTCTCAGACGGTTTTGCAATGACCCAAAACGACAAGAGCAACATAAGCGCGCCGGACGCAACTGCTGTGTACAGGTAAATCTCTTTCATGACCGGCTGTCCTGACTCAGTGTGCAAAAAGAATGGAACCACGCTAAACAAAACCATGACTAATGTGCTGATGGCGATGACTCTGGCGGATGTCTTTTCAGATTGTACCGCAGTTAGCATTGGGACATTTACCTTGTTGTAATCGTCCTTAAAATGCAAAGTCAGGGCCCAAATGTGCATTGGAATCCAAATGAATACCAATCCTGCCATGACTAGTCCCAAGTCCCAAATCCCAGTAAGTGTGACCGCGGCATATCCGATCATTGCCGGAGAACCACCGCAAAATCCGCCAAGTATGATATTGGTCCTGCTTCTTCTTTTCAGCGCATGGGAATACACCAAAACGTTATTTCCTAAACCAAACGCCATGAAAATTCCAGCCCAGATGCCATTCCAAAATCCTACCGTATATGACAGAGCAAACGCACACACCAGAGAAATTCCAGCTAGGACAAGACCAAAGTCACGCGCCTTTTCGGGGGGAGAAATTCTTCCACTCGGAATGGGGCGGTTTTTTGTCCTTTCCATTATTGCGTCTATGTCCCTGTCGTGATAATTAGTCAAAGTGTTTGCAGCTGCAGAGCCTGCAGCTACTCCAAATATCATTAAACCCCAAGTAGCAGGCGATATTGGAATGTGGTACAAGTTTGATGCGGTAAGTGCTGCCCCAAACGCGGTAAACACTAGCAAATACCAAATCTTTGGCTTTGTAAGCTCGTAATACGTCTTGATCCTTGAGCTAGTCTGAGCTTTTTGCATATTGTTTCCTCATCGA